>NZ_CP013244.1:3645000-3732719 GCF_001679665.1 Candidatus Viadribacter manganicus | reverse complement strand
TCAAGGTCCATAGCAATGACGGCGGTCTCGGCATTCAATCCCGGCAACGCAAAGTTCGAGGTGTTCGGCAGACGCGGCGCGTCTGCGCCAAAGACGACGGCATCGCTACGCAATCGCGCCTCAAATAGATCGCGCATCGCGGCGACGCGCGCTGCCTCTGCATCGCGATCCTTCAGCGCCCATTCGACAGCGGTAGCAAAACCAACAAGCGCGGCGCCATTCTCAGTACCCGGACGGCGGCCGCGTTCTTGTCCGCCGCCGAAGCGTGTTGTCACAAACGGCGCGCCCGGCGCGAGCACGAGCGCACCCGCGCCCGGAGGGCCACCCAGCTTGTGGCTGGAAACCACAAGATACGTCGCATCAAGATCGGCAATGCTGACAGGAATTCGCCCAAATGCCTGCGCCGCATCTACAAGCAGCAATGCGCCATGCTCACGGCAAAGCGCGGCGATTTTCGCGATCGGCTGGATCACCCCTGTTTCATTGTTCGCCAGCTGAACGACCACCAAAGCCGGCTTCGCCGCCGAGCTGACGACGGCTGCCAGGCTGTCTAGGTCGACCAAGCCGCTTTTCGTTAGCGGCGCACGCAACATGTCACGGTGCTTGCAATCCTCGAACACTGCATCATGCTCGCACTCTGCGACGATGATGGATGGCGCCGGATCTGCCTCGTCATAATTGTGTTCATCACGCACTATCGGTGGGCGTTGCTTGCGCGAATAGGCGTCAAACATATCCAACACCAAGTGAAGCGCCTCGGTCGCGCCCGAGGTGAACACTACGTTCTCAGCACTCGCATCCAACGCACTGGAAATCCGCTCCCGTGCATCTTCAATCATCGCGCGCATGCGCCTTCCGACACTGTGCACCGAAGAGGCATTGCCGCCCGCCGCCAACGCGCGCGAAATAGCCACCGCCGCCTCTGCGCGGATGGGCGCACCGGCATTGTAGTCGCAGTAGATCGGCGTCTTCGTCATCACCCTATTCCGCAGCGACGCGTGCGACGCCGTCGAAACGCTGCTCAAGCACGTCAGCGAGAGAAACCGAGGCTAAAAACACCTGGATGCGGTCACCCATTTCTTGCCAAAGGCCATGGGCAATGCAGCGACCATTGCGGCCGATGCACGACTTGCTCGAAGCTGAATCACAGCGCGTCGCTTTGATCGGCTCGTTCACCGCCTCGATAATTTCAGCGACCGTCACCAAGTCCGCACCGCGCGCCAAGCGATAACCGCCGCCCGGCCCCCGCACGCCAGACACCAACCCGGCCCGGCGCATCTTCGCGAATAATTGTTCAAGGTAAGAGAGCGAAATCTCCTGCCTGCGCGCCACCTCTTGGAGCGGCACAGCCCGTTCGGCGCCGCCGTGCAGCGCCAGATCGGCCATAGCCATCACCGCATAGCGGCCTTTCGACGTTAAACGCATGCCTGTCCCTTCCCGCGCCCTCGCCCGCCCCCAAATTGAGTGCTAGAAGCCCCCCCCTTTGGGGACCGGGCCTCTTACGCTGTCAGCTAAGATACCCGAGTGTTTTGGTCAAGAATAAGCCGCCTGCATTTCAGGGCAGCTGGGGTCGAGAACGAATGCCGGAAGTGATTTTCCCGGGCGCCGCTGGACGCGTCGAGGGCCGTTACCAAGAACCATCTAAGGAAGGCGCGCCGATCGCGCTCATCCTCCACGGACACCCGCGCGCGGGCGGATCTATGCAGGATCGGGTTACCGTTCAACTCTATAAGCTTTTTACGTCCAAGGGTTTTGGCGTTCTGCGCTTCAACTTTCGCGGCATCGGCCGCAGCCAAGGCATTTTCGACAATGGCATGGGCGAGCTGTCAGACGCAGCTTCTGCGCTCGATTACTTGCAGACGATGAACCCAAACGCCGAGCAGTGCTGGGTCGGCGGCTATTCGTTCGGCGCTTGGATCGGCCTGCAATTGCTCATGCGTCGTCCCGAGATCGACGGCTTCATCGCGGTGGCGCCACCGGCAAACCACTACGATCTTTCCTTCCTCGCGCCTTGCCCCGCATCGGGCGTCATCATTTACGGCACACGCGATAGCGTAACGACGGCGCAGGACATGGAGCGCGTCATCGGCCGGATTCGCACGCAAAAGAACATCAAGGTCGATGGCGCCATCGTTGAAGGCGCGGACCACTTCTTCCGTGGACGCGATCCGGGTGAAGATCATCTTGCTGACGTTGAACGCCACGCGCGCGAGTACCTTGAGCGACGCCTTGCCGCGCCGCCCCGGCCACCAACTTCAAAGCGCTAATTACTCGGCGCTGCCGCCGCCTCCGCCGCGCAAAAACGCGGGCTTCGGCCCATCCGAGAAGCCTTCGCGACCGCCGGATTCGCGATCCTCGCGCGGCTGACGCTCGCGACGGGGCTCACGGGGTTCACCACCTTCCGAGCGTTCGCGTCGCGGCGGACGTGCCTCGCCTTCAGCGCGTTCACGGCGAGGCTCGCGCGGTTCGCGATGTTCGCGTGCTTCACGCGGCTCGCCTGATTCACCACGGGATTCACGATTTTCGCTGTCACGGGCTTCATGTCCGCCCTGACGCTCTCCGTCCGGATTAAAGCGGCGGCGGTTTCGGCCACGGCGTGGTCCGCGATCGCCTTCGCTGCGTTCGCCGCCACCCTCACGCTGCCGGTCGCCCTGATAGTCAGCGTCGGCCTGCTCGTCGCCGTCGCCGCGTGCTTCAGTCTCTTCGCCGCCTTCGCCCTCGATGGCGCCATCTTCGTCGCCTTCGTACTCAGCGCCACCTTCGTTGAAGTTTTGCTGCGGTTGGTGCACCGGCTGCGCGGGCTGCATCGAGCGGACCAAACGAAAGTAGTGGTCGGCATGCTGCATATAATTTTCGCTGAGCACGCGATCGCCTGAACTCATCGCATCGCGCGCGAGTTGCAGATAACGCTCGAAAATGTGCGAGGCGGGCCCGCGCACCTTCGTCTCAGGTCCGTTGCTCTCAAGCGTCCGGTTCGGGTGATGATGACCACCCCCGCCACCTTGATTGTTGTGGTAGTTTCCACCACCGCCGCCTGGTTTACGGCCGCGGCCCCGCTGACGCTTCATTGGAAGTTCACCATTGTGCTCTGTGGTTCCGGTTCGGGCGACGGCGCGTGGCCAAGGGCCAGCCGCGAAATGCGCCACGTTTCAAAAGCCCGTTCAAATTGGTTCGGGCAGTTCCAAGCAGCGCCTAGCGCTACGATTGAACCTCTTACTGAGGGAGCTGCCGGCGGCGTTCTAATGCCTGCCAGCCTAACGAACCGGCGGACAAAGCCCCTCTGCCGTCGATTCCGGCTCCGAACTTAATCTGTCGCGAGCGCCTATCCAAGGGGTTTTTCCAGGCCGGAGGATCAAACCGCATGGCCTACAACAACGCGGGGAATTCCGGAAAGGTCCCGGCGCGGCTCTGAGGCGGCCAGTCCGGCAGCTTCGGCCATGGCTTTGACGCCCTCCGCCTGCCCCAATCCAACCTCAAGCGCGAACGCCCCGCCGGGCTTCAAAAGACGCGGCAACGCAGCCGTGATGATCCGATATGCGATCATCCCGTCCGGGCCGCCATCGAGCGCCAACCGCGGCTCGAAGCGAGATACTTCCGGCGCCAAGCCATCGATGTCTGCAGTCGGGATGTACGGAGGATTGGAGACTACGAGATCAAAACGCTCATTAATGTGCTTTGCCCAGTCTCCGGAACGAATTTCGATCCGATCCGCGACCCCAAGCTCAGCGGCGTTCTTATGCACCATCTCCAACGCACGATCGCTAACATCAACGGCAACGCCGGTAGCGTTCGGGCGATCCTTCAACAGAGCAAGGATGATAGCGCCCGACCCCGCACCGAGATCGAGGATGCGATGGGGCGCGTCAGCAGGCAGCGTCTCCTGCAAACCGGCCTCGACGACGAACTCGGTCTCCGGCCTAGGCGTCAGCACATGCTCGTTGACCGCGAGATCGAGTGTCCAAAAATGTTTGCGGCCAATGATGTGACTTAAGGGCTCGCGGCTTACGCGCCGCGCCGTGAGCAAATTTACGGCGTCGACCTGAACCTGACTGAGAGCGCGGCGTGGATCGGTGACGATCTCCAGCCGCGATACACCCGCGCCCGCTTCGATCAGCAAACGCGCGTCCAGCACTGGCGAGTCCACACCCGCAGCCTCCAAACGCTTGCGCACATCCGTCCAGAGCGAGACGAGCGTGTCACTCATTCTTCTTGCTCTAGCGCGGCAAGCTTCAAAGCCTGTTCCTCAGCGGCCAAGGCATCAAGAACTGGATCGAGACCGGTTCCGTGCATCACTTCCGGCAGGTTGTAGACGGTGAGGTTAATCCGGTGATCGGTCACGCGGCCCTGCGGGAAGTTGTATGTGCGAATGCGTTCGCTGCGATCGCCTGAGCCGATTTGACCTTTGCGCTCCGCCGCACGCTCAGCAGCCTGGCGTTCGCGCTCGGCGTCATAGAGTTTCGCTTTCAGCACCTTCATCGCATTGGCGCGGTTTTGGTGCTGCGACTTTTCTTGCGCGACCACGACGATGCCGGACGGCATGTGGGTGATCCGAACCGCAGAGTCGGTTTTATTCACGTGCTGACCACCCGCACCCGACGACCGCATCGTGTCGATGCGGATATCTTTATCCTCGATGACGATGTCTACTTCGCCCTCAGGCTGCGGCAACACAGCGACGGTGGCCGCAGAGGTGTGAACGCGCCCTGCACCTTCGGTTTCCGGCACGCGCTGAACGCGATGAACGCCGCTCTCATATTTCAAACGGCCGAACACCCCATTGCCGGTGACGCTCACGACCGCTTCCTTCACACCGCCAAGCCCCGTGTCGGAGAGTTGTTCGATTTCGAATTTCCAGCGACGGATACCGGCATACCGCTGATACATGCGCAAAAGATCGCCGGCGAACAACGCGGCCTCGTCACCACCTGTGCCGGCGCGAATTTCGACAATAGCCGACGCGCTTTCGTCCTTATCCTTCGGCGCCAACAACAGCAGAGCTGCCTGCTCCAACTCAGGGAGGCTCTCTTTCAGCGCTTGAAATTCATCATTCGCCAACGCGGCCATCTCTCGATCGCCGTCTTTCGACATCGCCTCGAGGCTGGCCATCTCCGCGCGCACGGTGCGCACGGCGGAAACAGCTTCCACGAGCGGCTTTAGCTCGGCGTGCTCTTGTCCAAGCTTTACGATCTCTGCGCCATCGCTTGCAGCGCCGAGGCGCGCTTCAATACGCTCGAACCGATCGACTGCCTGTGAAAGGCGCCGCTCCAATCTGTCGTACGCGGACATTTGCTAATTGAGTTCGGAGAAGATCTCGGGCTGCACTTCCGAGAGTTGCGGCTCATCGAACGCGATCTCATCGGCCGCGCGCCGCGCATACGGCACAATCACCTCGACGGCCTGGCCGTTCGCGACTTCAAGATGGAAGCAAAGCGCGGCCGCGTTGTCACTGCCAGAGCGGCCATCGAAAACGAGACCCGCCGCGATCAGACCGTTTTCCTTTTCGTCGAGCCGAAACCCCGCGATCAGGCCGGAGATGTGATCCTGCGGCGCGGAACGATCGATCGGCAGATCAACATTGGTATGGATTTGCTCGCCCGTCTTGCGAATGCCCGCTCCAAACGGCGCAAACGAGCCGCCCTCCTTCAGAGCGCGGTGAGCGGTATCGAACAGATACTCGTAGGTGTCCTGCAGATGGCGCTGCAGCATCGCTCAGCCCTTTGCTTCGCGCATCGTACGAGCGCGTTCCTCAACCAATCCAACGATATGGTCGATCATGGCGACGTTGTCGACCTTATGGTCGGCCTTGCCCGAAACATACATCATGCCCGCGCCCTTGCCGCCGCCAGTGAAACCAAGGTCCGTCATCAGCGCCTCACCGGGTCCATTCACGACGCAGCCGATGATGGAGAGCGTGATTGGCTCAGCGATGTGGGCGAGGCGCTTTTCCAGTTCGTCTACCGACGCGATAACGTTGAAGCCCTGACGCGCGCAGGATGGACAAGCAATAATGGTAACGCCGCGCTGTCGCAGGCCGAGCGACTTCAACAGATCATTCCCGACCTTGATCTCTTCGACGGGATCAGCCGCCAGCGAAACGCGGATCGTGTCGCCTATCCCCGCCCAAAGCAGCGAGCCCATCGCAATCGACGACTTCACCGTGCCTGCGCGAAGCGCTCCCGCTTCGGTTACGCCCAAATGCAGGGGCGCATCCGTGGCTTGCGCTAGCGCTTGATATGCCGCGGCGGTCAAAAAGACGTCCGACGCTTTGACGCTGATTTTGTATTCACGAAAGCCGTGTTCTTCGAGCAGCGCGATGTGATGCAAGGCGCTCTCAACCATCGCCTCGGGACAAGGCTCTCCGTATTTCTCAAGCAAGTGCTGCTCAAGTGATCCGGCGTTCACGCCGATGCGGATTGCGCAGCCGTGATCCTTGGCGGCTTGCACGACCTCTTTGACACGCTGTGCGTTGCCAATATTGCCCGGATTTATGCGCAAGCACGCCGCGCCAGCGGCAGCAGCTTCGATCGCGCGGCGATAGTGAAAGTGAATGTCCGCAACCAGCGGGACCTTCGCGGCGCGCGCAATCTCGGCGAACGCCTTGGTTGAATCTTCGTCCGGGCAAGACACGCGAACGATATCGGCGCCTGCCGCCTCCAATTGGCGGATTTGATTGATAGTCGCGTTCGCGTCCGCCGTGACCGTGTTCGTCATTGACTGAACAGCGATTGGCGCGTCCCCGCCCACCTCGATAGCGCCCACGCGAATCTTACGGGACCGCCGGCGCTCTATGCGCCGCCAAGGTCGAATATGATGCAGGTCGCCTGCGGCGCCGTCCATGACGGTGTCCTTTCCAGCCGGAGATAGCGCGCCCAAGCGTCCGCTAACAGCCCCGCGGACTGCGGCCTAGCTGCGGGGCGAAGCGGCCTGAGCCTGGGTCAACGGCTGGATTTCATCAATCGACCGCCCCAGCACCGGCATGCCTGCCGTACCCATGAGGCCAGCCGATACACCATTGACGTACATCTCGAAGGCGCCGCCGTCGCGGGCGTGAAGGGTCCAACCAGCGCTCGGGTCCGGCCGGTACACGTCACCGGCCCGGAGGTTCCGAGAGAGGAACACTGTCCCGTCTGGGCCACGAGCCTCTAGCCAACCATCGGTTACCGCACGAATCTCGACAACCCGGGTTGGGGCCTCGCCGGTAGACACCGGGGTCGTCCCAATCGACGGTCCACCCGATGACGCAGCCACCTGCTGCTCGTCCTCCGAGCGAAGCTGCGAATCGAGCGCCCGCCAGCCCACAAACCCCGCTGCAATCAGGACGAGCGCCGCCGCCGCCGCCCAGGGTGGCCGCTGGCGCGGCTTTGAGGTCGGAGAGCGAATGGCCGGCTTGGGCTCGTCGTCACGCGTCAGGGCGCATTCGTCCTGGAACTGATCGACGATAGCTTTTTCTTCAATGCCAAGTTCACGGGCATAGGAGCGCAGAAACGCCAATGCGTAAGCTTTGCCCGGTAGCAACTTGACGTTCATCTCCTCGAGCGCCTCGAGGAATTCTCTGCGCACCCGGATCCGGTCCGCGACCTCATCAAGCGACCAGCCACGTTGACGACGCGCTTCAGAGAGCTTGCGGCCCGCGCGCCAGGCATTGTCCAGCACAGGCGTCGGCGCAGCCGGCGTCTGCCGTTGCGCACGTGCATCGACTTGATCGCCAGTCGGTTGCGGGTCGGTGGGTACTGGTTGCAGCATTGAGTGCGAGGTCCCTCCTTACGAGACCATACGTTTACAAAGGCAAATTTTGAGCCACCGAAGAAGACTAATCACGAATCAAGCATAGCTCAACGCGCGGCGAACGGGCGCTACAGCGCATATCCCTCAGCGACCGCAAATTCTCTGAGTTCGTCACGGATTGAGGGCCTGTTTCGGCTCATCAGCCGTGACAGGGCGCGCTCCACGGCATGGACTTCCATCGACAGGATGAGCCGTTTGACAGGGCCGATGCCCGACGCAGGCATTGAGAGCCGCCGAAAGCCAAGCGCGATGAACGCCATGGCCTCGAGGGGACGCCCAGCTGCTTCGCCACAAATCGAGACCTGCAGCCCAGCAACGTCTGCATCGTCCCGGATTCGCTTCAGCAGCCGAAGCGCAGGCGCGCTCAGGATATCGTATCGCTCCGAGACGCGGGCGTTGCCCCGGTCAGCGGCGAAGAAATACTGCATCAGGTCATTCGTGCCGATCGAGATGAAGTCGGCGCGCCCCTTCAAGTCCGGAATGGAGAACGCCAAAGCCGGCGCCTCAACCATGACCCCCACCTCGACCAGAGAGGGCTGCGTCCGCCCATTCTTTCGGCACCACTCCAACTCACGATCAACCAGCGCGCGCGCGGCATCGAACTCACTGACGGTGGTCACCAGCGGAAACATGATGCGCAAGCGGCGGCTAGCGGCGGCGCTAATCAAGGCGCGGAGCTGATAGCGCAGCAATGCCGGCCGATCGAGGCCGATGCGGACGGCGCGCCAGCCCAACGCCGGATTTTCTTCGCGCTCCGCAGCCACATAGGGCAGCACCTTGTCTCCGCCGAGATCCAATGTTCGGAACGTTACCGGTCGCAGCCCTGCCGCATCCAAAACGTCCCGATAGAGCATGGTCTGACTTTCGAGACGCGGCAGCGTCTCGGAAACCATGAACTGAAATTCCGTTCGAAAGAGCCCGATGCCCTCGGCGCCGGCTTCATCAAGATGATGCACATCGAGCGCAAGGCCCGCATTCAGCAGCAACGTAACGCGCTCACCATCCTGAGTAACTGGGGGGATGTTGCGTAACCGCGCGAACTCTTCGACCCGCGCTGACCGCAGGTCGATCCGTTGCTTATAGCTATGAACCACGGCCGCTTCCGGCCGAAGCCGCGCTTCGCCGTGCTCGCCATCGATCACGATCCGATCGCCCGCTTCGACGCGGGACAACAGGCCATGGAGCGAGCCGACCATCGGGATGGCGAGAGCCCGCGCGACGATCGCGGCGTGGGCGGTGTTGGCGCCTTCTTCAAGCGCCACACCTTTGAGGCGCGCGCCATAATCAAGCAACTCGGCGGGACCCAATTCGCGTGCAATCAAAATTGCATCGTCGGGCAACGCCTGTGCAGCGCCCGCCTCGACGCCGGCGAGCGCGCGCAGCAAGCGATTGTCCAAGTCCTCAAGATCGTGGAGACGTTCTTTGAGGTACTGGTCGCGCGTTGCGTTGAACTTCGCGCGATGTTCGCCGCGCACGCGCTCCACCGCCGCGTCCGCTGAAAGACCAGCGCGTACACCTTGACGCAACTTGGCTTCCCAGCTCGGATCGTTTGCGAGCATGAGGAATGTTTCGAGCACTTCGCGAGAAACACCGGAGATGCGCCCTGGATCGCCTTCCAGCATCTCTTCAAGCGCCCGCCGAACATGCGAAAGCGCTGTATTGAGCCGCTCTTCTTCCTTGACCGGATCATCCGCAATCACGCGGCCCAGCGGGGCGTGCGGTTCGTGCAGAACGGCCGTGCCGATGCAAATGCCGTCAGAGAAAGATCGACCACTCAGGAGCTCGGGACGGCTTGGGACAGCTTCGACTTCCGCGAGCCCAGTGAGGTCGCCAAACGCGCCTGACGCCACCATTTCGGCAAGCACCATGGCGATCGTCTGCAGCGCCTCGACTTCATCCTCGCCGTAAAGCCGCGAGACTTGGTTCTGAACGACGAGAACACCGAAGGTCCGCTCCGAGCGCACGATCGGCACGCCTAGAAATGAGTTGAACGGCTCTTCGCCGGTCTCGGGCTTAAAGGCGAAGCGCTCGTGGTGTTGAGCATCCGCGAGGTTGAGCGGCTGCGCAGCTTCAGCCACTAGGCCGACGAGACCTTCGCCCAGCTTCAAGCGCGTGTTGTGAACCGCGCTCGGCGACAGACCCTGGGTCGCGAATAATTCGTGCAGACCACCGCGCGTCAGATAGATCGAGCAAACGTCGGCAACCATGGTCGACGCGACCATGCTGACGAGGCGATCCAGCCGCTGCTGCGGCTCAGCCCCGGTCTCCATGATTTCCCGCAATTTGCGCAGGAGTATCCGAGACCCACCGATGCTCGCCGGACCAACCATTACGGCTTTGCGTCCTCCAACATCACCGCTTACACGGCGTCTAGGCCATAAGCCGTGTGCAAAGCCCTTACCGCAAGCTCAGTATACACAGCATCAATCAACACCGAGATTTTGATCTCTGAAGTGGCGATTGCCTCGATGTTGATGCCCTTTTGCGCCAGGGCGGAGAACATCGTGCGCGCAACGCCTACTTGGCTTCGCATGCCGATCCCGATGACTGACACCTTGGCAACATCGCGCCGGATGTGGACTTCTTCGACGCCAATCTTCGAGCGAATTTCCTCGATTGCCTCCGCTGCGCGTGACGCATCGCGATCGGGACACGTAAACAGAATGTTCTGACGCTCAGGCTGACGCGCCTCACTTTGCACGATCATGTCGACGTTGATGTTCGCGTCCGCGAGCTTGGAAAAAATCTCAGCAGCGACCCCAGGATGGTCCTCGACGCCCAGCAACGTGACCTTCGCTTCGTCGCGCGAATAGGCGACGCCGGAAACGACCTGCTTTTCCACGATCTCATCCTCAGGACATACGAGCGTGCCAGGATTGGGAGTCCCGGGCTCGAGGAAACTTGAAAGCACACGCACAGGCACGCGCTTGGCAAACGCGAGTTCGACCGATCGGGTCTGCAGAACCTTCGCGCCTGCCGACGCCAGTTCGAGCATCTCTTCGTAAGAGATCTTTTCAAGACGCTGCGCCTTGGCGACGATGCGCGGATCGGTCGTGTAAACGCCATCAACGTCAGTGTAGATGTCACACCGCTCCGCGCGGAGGGCGGCCGCCAGAGCTACCGCAGAGGTATCGGAGCCCCCGCGGCCCAACGTCGTGATGCGATTGTCATCGGTGATGCCTTGGAACCCCGGCACCACAGCCACGACCCCCGCATCGATCGAACGGCCAATGTCTTCGTCCGGGATGTCCGACACGCGCGCTTTGGAGTGCGCTGCGTCAGTACGAAACGGGATCTGCCAATTCTGCCACGAGCGCGCCGGGATGCCGATCCTGCGCAAGGCAATCGCCAGAAGCCCTGTCGTCACCTGCTCACCAGCCGAGACGATGACATCATACTCGTCGTTGAAGTCCGCTGCGCTCATCCGCGCGCCGTTGCCACCTTCGCCGGCGGCCCCACGCGCCAGGCCGACCAGACGGTCAGTCTCGCCCGACATCGCCGAAACGACCACCGCCAAACCCTGACCGGGCTTGCGCTCGGCCGCGACGATCCGCGCGACGCGGGCTATGCGGTCCACGTCGCCTACGGACGTGCCACCAAACTTCATCACCAAGCGAGACATGGGAGAGTGAGCCGTTTTTCCGAAGCGTGCGCGGCATTAGCACGCTTCCGGCGCATGGCGATACACCTTGACCGTTCACCATTGCGCGCCGATCTGGATGGCTGATGGCCACCACGCTGGACCCCGTAGAGATCGCCAAATTCAGCGCGCTTGCCGCTGAGTGGTGGAATCCCAAAGGCCCGTTTGGCGCACTCCACCGGCTGAACCCGGTTCGTCTCCAATATATACGCGATCTGGCGCAGAGACATTTCGCGCGCAGCGGACGCCGCCCTCTCGATGGCGTGAGGACACTCGATCTCGGCTGCGGCGGCGGCCTTGTCTCGGCGCCGCTCGCGCGCATGGGCGCGAAGCTCACGGCGATAGACGCCTCCGCCGAGGCAATCGGCGCAGCGAACGCTTACGCCGAGCAAGCTGGCTTAGACATAAACTTTCAGAACACCACAGCCGAGGCGCTGGTTGAACTCGGTGCGCAATTCGAATTGGTGACGGCGCTCGAAATCATCGAGCACGTCTCGGATGTGAATGTATTTCTCACCGCCGCCGCCGCGCTTGTCGCGCCAGGCGGCCTTCTCATACTCTCGACTATCAACCGGACCGCTAAGGCGCGCGCACTTGCCATAACCGGCGCCGAGCGCATCCTCAAATGGGCGCCCGAGGGCGCGCACGATTACGACAAGCTCGTCACTCCCGAAGAGATCCGCACCGGCGCGCCAACACTGCGATGGGATGAGCCTGTCGGGATTAGCTTCCAGCCACTCGGCAGCGGTTGGGCCATCTCTCACGACATCGACGTGAACTACATGATGGCGGGACGTAAGGCCGCTTAGACCGCCCTGGAATGTCGCGCGTTGCCTTGCTGATGGTAAGTGTCAAACACCTGCGCCACCACACGTGCAAATGGCCGGCTTTCGGCAGGCACGGATATTCTACCGCCATTTACACGAACCAACCCATCCTCAACCAACGGGACAAGAGCAGCGAACTCGCGTTCAAAGCCCCTTGGGTCAGCAATCTCCAACTCGAAGTCACACAACAAACGCATAATCAAATCACGCCGCCGCCGATCCTCGGTATTGAGGGCCTTACCACGGCGCGTTGCGAATACGCCCGCGTTCACCTTCGCCCGCCAATCGCCGACACTCGGCTCATTTTGGGCATAACCTTGCGGCAGCGTGGAAATTGAAGATGGGCCGAGCCCAATGAGCGCGTCACAATCCGCTTCAACGAAGCCCTGAAAGTTGCGTTGCAGCTGACCTGTTCGCGCCGCACGCGCAATTGGATCGCCAGCGAGCGCGTAGTGATCGTAGCCGATCGGCACATAGCCCGCGGCACGCAACGTCTCGCCAATCGTGTCAGCCAAACTCAAACGCGCTTCGGCGCCAGGCAGAGCCTCAGCATCTATCAAACGCTGCCGATTTTTGAACCATGGCACATGCGCGTACCCAAACACCGAGAAGCGATCCGGGCGCAGCGACGCTGCGAGTTCGGCAGTCTTGCGTACACTCTCATGGGTTTGGTGCGGTAGGCCGTACATGAGATCGAAGCTCAGCGCCGCAATGCCTACGTCACGAAGACGGTCCGCCGCATCGCGCACGCGCTCAAAAGGTTGTTCGCGCCCAATCGCGGCCTGCACGCCCGCATCCAAATCTTGCACCCCAAGCGACGCACGATTGACGCCGCAACGTGCAAACGTTTGAGCCTGTTCTTCGGTCAGCAGTCGTGGGTCAAGCTCAATGGCGTGACGCTCCAACGCACTCATATCAAAGCGATGATGCAGGCGCTCAACTATGGCCTGAAATCTTTCCGGGCTGAGCGAATTCGGCGTGCCACCACCCCAGTGCAATTCTCGCACACGCGTTCCGCCCGACGCGTCGGCAACGGCATCAATCTCGCAACCCAGCGCCTCCACATACTGCGCGACCGGCTCGTCTCGGCGGACGGCAAACGCGTGACACCCGCAATACCAGCACATGCGCTGGCAATACGGCACATGCACGTAGAGCGAAATTGATGTGCTCGGCGTCAATTCGCTGAGCCAACGCGCGAAAACGACCCCGTCTACACTCTCGTTAAAGTGCGGCGCGGTCGGGTAGCTCGTATAACGCGGAACGTTGAGTTCCGCATATTTGAGTAAGCGCGGGTCCACGCACCCTACATGCCGCGCTCCGGTCGGACCGTCCTTGATCCGGCGCAACCGGACACAAACGGCGCCTCAGTTCAGCTTCTTAGGCTGGACCGGCGCCAACTCCGCCGGCAGTGGCGCGGCCGAGATGCCCTCCTCAGCAAGCTCCTGTGCCTGTTCTGGCGTCGCTTCACCCCAAATGGCGCGCTCTTCACTTTCGCCTGAGTGCATCTTGCGGGCCTCGTCTGCGAACTTGTCGCCGACATAGTCGAAATTGTCCTTGATGTGCTCGCGCACCTTCGCCGCCATCGCCATGGCAACAGCGCGCTCGCTACGTTCGGATTTCTTCCGCGCCGTTTGCACCGCAGGCGCCATCGGCGCCTTTTCTACATGTTTTGAGCCACAATGCGGGCATTCGACCAAGCCGGCCTCAGCCTGCTTGTCGTAGTCTGAGATCGAGCCGAACCAGGCTTCAAACTCATCGCCATTATCACAACGAAGATCGTACTTGATCATGGGCCGGTAAAACTGCGTCCGCCTTGCCACGCGGGGATTTTCTCACGCGCGGATGAAACGGCATCTAAATCCAGATCCGCGACAATGTAACCAGGCTCGTCATGATCGAGGTGCGCCAGCACTTTGCCCCAGGGATCAATGATCAACGAGTGGCCGTAGGTAGAGCGGCCGTCTTCGTGCTTGCCGCCTTGTGCTGGGGCAATCACGTAGCAATGGGTTTCGATGGCGCGCGCGCGGAGTAACGTTTCCCAATGCGCTTGCCCCGTTGGCACCGTGAATGCCGCCGGCGCGGTGATGATCTCGGCGCCGCCCCGCGCCAACGCACTGTAGAGCGGCGCGAAGCGCACATCATAGCAGATCGTCAGGCCAATCTTCGCATCCATAGGGCCGGCAATCACCACGGCCTGCGAACCGCCTTCGAACGTATCACTCTCGCGATAGGTCTCACCCCCGCCCAACGTGACATCGAACAGGTTGATCTTGTCGTACTTGGCCGCAACCTTTCCGCTTGGCTCAAACACGAATGAACGGTTGAAGACCTTCCCGTTTCCAGCGTCGATCGAACCGGATCCCAGCAACAGCCAAACGCCGAGCTCTTGCGCTATGGAGCCCCACGCCTTGAGTTCGCTTTCGATCTGCGCCGAGCCAATGGTCTTCAGCATGCGCGACTTGTCGCGATCAAGCACCATCGTGCACTCGGGTGTCGCTATAAAGCGCGCACCCGCCGACGCCGCTTCGCGCAAGAGCGGCATAGCCGCTGCGCGATTGACGGCCGGATCAATGCCAGAACGCAGCTGAACCGCCGCTACCCGCAACTTTCGCATCAGGCGCCCGCCAACAATGGGTCGAGCGCACCGCGTTGCTCAAGCGCATGAAGGTCATCGCAACCGCCAACGTGCGTGTCGCCGACAAAGATTTGCGGGAACGTCCAGCGGCCCGACCGCTGGATCATTTCTTGCCGCGTCTGCGGGCATCCGGTTGCGTCGATCTCCTTCACCTCAACTCCCTTGCGCTGCAGCAACGCGACGGCTCGCGTGCAGTATGGGCAGAAGGAGCGGGTGTAGATCGTTACCGGGGCCATGTCCGACTCAAGCGTGTCAGGTAGAAATATCAATCGGCCTGACAACGCGCGCTAGGGTCACTGCATGCACTTCTGCAGCCCCAGCTTTACGTAATGCACGGGCGCACGCCTCTAAAGTCGCTCCGGTGGTGAAAACGTCGTCCACAACGAGGATCGTTTTGCCGTCATACCGCCCCGACGCCTTGATGGCGCCGCCGCGGTTCCTGCGTCGTTCCAAGGCCGACAACCCCGCTTGGCTCTTACAGCGCTTGACCCTTCAAAATGCTCCGGGCTTCCAAGGCTTACCGCCTGCCCGGGCGACAGCCTGCGCCAGCCAAGCCGCCTGATTAAAGCTGCGCATCGCCAAACGCGTCCAATGCATCGGCGCCGGCGCTGCCAAATCTGCTCGTTCGAGCGCCTCAGAGGCGGCGGCCGACATCCACTTGGCAAAGACCGGCAAGCCATCGCGACGCCCAGCGCGCTTCAAATCAAGGATCATCCGGCGCGTGTGATCATCGTAGGCAAGGGCTGCTCGGGCGCTGTCGTAGGGCGGTTTGCGACCGGCGCACGCGCCGCACAGGTCACCAAGATTGCCCCCCGTCGGGGAACGGGAAGCCGCAGCAGGAACATTGAAGTTCGGTGAGGAAATTCAGCTCACCCCAAAGCGCGGCCTAGATCACGCCAGCCGGTCGACAATAGAGTCCGAAAGCAAGAACGCGGTGGTAATGCGAGGTCCGAGAGGCGAGAAATCACGCCGCGTTTCCGAAACGCTCCTGTCACGCGATAGGATGTCGTCATGAGCCACCCCACCCTGGGTCCATTCGAGCCACGGCTTGTGCGTCAGCGCAAGCGGCGCGCACGCGCTTCCTTTCGCGACGCGTCTTTTCTTCATGAGCGCGTCTGTGCGGACTTGGCCGATCGTTTGGAGGTCATCCCCAGGCCGTTCGAGCGCGTTCTGGCGCTTGGAGGCTATGGACTCTTCTCCGAAGAGGTTCGCGCCCGACCTGAGCTTTCCGCCCGCGTCGCGAGCATCTTCGAGGCCGACCTCGACCTCGTGGACCCAGAATTCTTGCCGTTCGCCCCCGGCGCCTTCGACCTCATTGTTTCGCCCCTAGCCCTCCATTGGATCAATGATCTTCCAGGCGCGCTTATCCAACTTCGCTTGGCGTTGCGGCCTGACGGTCTGCTGCTCGCCTCGCTCTTCGGTGGCGAGACTTTGACGGAGCTTCGTCTTTCACTGATCGAGGCCGAGTTTGAACTTCTGGGCGGCGCGGGCCCACGCGTCTCGCCATTTGCCGACCTGCAAGACATTGCCGGCTTGCTCCAGCGCGCTGGCTTTGCGCTTCCCGCGGCCGATCGCGATGTCGTTGCGGTGCGCTATGCTGAACCGATGCGCTTGCTGTCGGATCTGCGCGCAATGGGCGAAACCTCAGCTCTACGCGAACGCAATCCAACCAATCTGAGCCGCCGTATTCTCGCCCGCGCCTTTGAAGTTTATCACACACGATATGCGGACGAGAATAAGCGAGTCCTCGCGACATTCGAGATTCTGACGGCGACCGGTTGGTCGCCGCACGAGAGCCAGCAGAAGCCGCTGCGACCTGGAAGTGCAAAAACACGCCTCGCCGACGCGCTGAATACGAAGGAGCAATCGGCAGGGGAAAAACCAAGCGATACTTAGCGCGCCATCCGCGTCATGCACCAAAAGTGCAGACCCGGAAGATCGAACTCGTTCGTCACTTCAAAGCCGTGTCTCGCATACAGCGACACGTTCCGCTCGGTCGAAGCTTCGAGGTAAGCAACTGTCCCGCTGCGATCCAGCGGAGCGAGTGTGCTCTTCAACAACTCCGAGCCGACGCCGCGCCCCTGCGCGCTGCCCGACACACCAAGAAACTGCAGATGCGCATGAGGCGCAGCCGGATGGCATGCCGTCAGGCGCGCACCCAATTCCTGCGCGCGTTTCAGTCCCGCTGCGCCTGCGATGGATAAGAAAAGCGGCGTATAGAAAAGCTCGCGCCACCAGGGAAAGTCGAAGCCTTTAAGGCCCGGCCCAAGCCAAATCGCCGCCCCCGCGATGGCCCCATCGGCCTCGGCCACCGTGATATCGCGACATGGGTGAAGCATCTCGCGCACCACAGCATCGAAGAATTTACGACGCGCACGCTCGCGGCCCGCGTCCTGGCGGAGCCAATAATTCAGCCCCGCCTCATCGACAAAAGCGTCGGTGAGCACGGCGGCGCAAGCATCTAGCTCACCCGCTCGTAGAGCGCGAACCGTGAGGTTCATATTTTTTCCGAAATTCGGATCGCGGCGCGGCAGCCGAATTTGATAACCGCCGAGAGCACAGGATAGCCCGGCGCTTGTCGCGCACCTTGATCAATGGCCGTTTCCTTGTGGGCGATTTCTTCGGCGCGGAATTTGTCGACCACGTACTTGAGCTCTGTATCCACGCCATCGAGTTCTTCACCCTGACGGCCGTAATGCTCTTCGATCACTTCCTCTACGGCTTCAGTGCAAGCGTGCGCGGCCTGTTCGCCCAACAGAGCTGTAACCGCGCCGAGCCCGAAGCCCGCCACACGCCAAACCGGCGCCATCAGTGTGGGTCGTACGCCGCGCTCCGCGATCAAACGATCGAACGTCTTCAGATGCTCCTGCTCGCCCGCTTCCATTTCTCCGATCAAACGTGCTGCAAGGGACTTGCCCTCGATACGCCCGAACACCGCGCGCTGGCCCCGATAAATTTGCACGGCGCCATATTCGCCGGCGTGATCAACACGGATCATTTCTTCGAGACGTCGCTTCGCGACGTTTTCACCGGGCATTGGCGGGTGTGAGCGGCTCATTGAGAGCGCCTTCCAGTGAGCGCGACGTAGAAGCTAGCAAGCGCCAGCGCCAACGAGATAAGCGCATTGTAACCGGCCATTGATATGCCGAACAACGACCACACGATCTCATCGCAGCGCGGCGGGCGTAAGTCTTCTGCGAGATTGTCCAAACTCAAATCGGCGGCGTTCACTGTAGCGCCGACATCGCACTGCGCGACGACCAAGTGCTGCTCGACGGCAACGTGGTAACCGCCCATCCCCGCGCTGCCCAAAAGCACGAGGCCGATAAGAACGATCCCCCAATTCAGCCACGCCGGTTTGAACCGCGTCACGACAAAAACGAGCGCGGAAACGGCGAGCACGCCCCAATGCCATTCGCGCTGTTTCAGACAGAGCTGACATGGCTGCAGAGCCAAATACGCCTGAAAGTAGAAGTGCGCCGCCGCCAGCATGGCGCTGGAAACGAACAGTGTCAGGACGGGCCAAATTGGGCGCAACCGCAAGATCATGGCGTGATCCTAGCCTGAAATTGCGGCCATAGTCTGCGGCGCGCCGCCGCGTTTAGTGGGGGATGTACTTGAGCGCCAAAACCGCCGCGACGAGCACCACGGCGACCACGATCAGCACCAGGCCCATTCGCTTTTCCATAACTGGGGCAATCTGCGGCCCGAACTTCTGAAAAATCCAAGCCACCAGCGCAAAGCGCAGCCCGCGTGTGAGTGTCGAAGCCAAGATGAAGATCGGGATTGAGAAATGCAGCGCTCCCGACAGGATGGTCACCAGCTTGTACGGGATCGGCGTTAGGCCCTTCAGGAAGATGAACCAAGCGCCGTATTGATCGTAAAATGCGCGGAGCTCCATCTCGCGGCCGCCGGAATAGCCGAAGAAGTCGAGAATGTAGCGCCCGACCTGATCCATCAGGAACATCCCAATCGCATAGCCCGCCAACCCGCCAAGCACCGAAGCGACCGTGCAAACAAGCGCGTAACGAAGCCACTTCGAGGGTTCCGCCGCCGCCATCGGGCCAAGCATCAAATCCGGCGGCAGTGGAAAGAACGAACTTTCCGCGAACGACACCACGAACAATGCGCGCTCCGCATTTGGCGAGCGGGCGGCGTTCATCATTCTCGATTTAAGGCCAGTCAACATGCCCCCGGCGCTAGCACGGTTTGGGCCATGACGTCATCGCGCGCGAGCGTCGCAATATGCTTTCGGATGGTGAACGTTTCACCGCGCGATCCGCGCTTAAAGTGCGAGCAAAAGATGGTGCCCCCGGTCGGAGTCGAACCGACACACCTTGCGGTACCGGATTTTGAGTCCGGCGCGTCTACCAATTCCACCACAGGGGCAACGAACACACCTTAGCGCAGCGGCGTTTGCTTCTTCAAGATTTGCCGCGGCGCGCCAGTCTGTTGCGCTTATCGTTTCGCCACTGGGGCTTCCAATGGCGAGGCGCTCAGGTATGAGGCGGAAAAGCCGGTGTCAAATCCGGCGTGCGGGGGAAACGCATGACCGACGAGAACATCGCCGGCGAAGAGACCGGTTTTGGCCGCCTTGGCCGCTGGATTGGCCTCATTTTGGGACCCGCACTGGCGGTTGGTCTCCAGATGCTGGCACCCCCCGACGGCCTGACGCCCGAGGCTTGGCGAGTCGTCTCACTTGCTGGCCTGATGGTCATCTGGTGGGTCACCGAGGCTATTCCGATTTCGGCGACGGCTCTAATCCCGCTGGCGGCGCTGCCATTGATCGGCGCCCTCAGCATGAAAGACGCGGCGTCCCCCTACGCAGATCCAATCGTCTTTCTCTTCATCGGCGGTTTCATTCTCGCAGCGTGCGTCGAACGCTGGCGACTGCACGAGCGCATCGCGCTCTCGATCGCGTCCATCTCCGGGGGCCGTCCTGTCGCCCTCGTCGGCGGCTTCATGCTGGCGTCGATGCTGATCTCAATGTGGATCTCCAACACTGCAACCACGCTTATGCTGGCGCCGATCGCAATTGGCGCCGCGCGCGCCATGTCAGGCGGCGCCAAGCCAGATCTCGCACTAGGCGGCGCCCTCACGCTCGGCGTCGCTCACGCCGCCACAATCGGCGGCATCGGCACGCCGGTTGGCACGCCCACCAACCTTATCGCGATAGCGTTCTTCGAGCGCGCGGGTGAGCCAATCGCGTTCGCCGATTGGATGGCGAAGGCCATTCCAATCATGCTCCTCATGATGCCGGTCGCTTGGCTGCTCTTGTGTTGGCCGCTCTTCGGGAAAGGCCACGCGCGCTTTAAGGCCATTGGCGCTGTCGTGAAGGACGCCCTCAAAGCTCTTGGCCCGATGACGCGTCCTGAAATGCGCATCGGGCTCATCTTTGCTCTCGTAGCGATTGCCTGGATGACGCGCACGGAGCTTGCCAAACTCCCAGGGCTTGGCGCGCTCACAGATACTGGAGTCGCGATTTTTGGCGCGCTGCTCTTGTTCTTTGTGCCTTCCGGTCTCGGCAACGGCGAAAAACTGATCGATTGGAAGACCGCCGAACGCATTCCGTGGGGCATTGCTATCCTCTTTGGCGGCGGCCTTGCACTTGCTGCAGCGATGGAAGCGACCGGCCTCGCAGCCTGGATCGGCCAGTGGATTGGCGGCTTAGATGGCCTCACCGCCTTCGCGCTCGTGGCGCTTTTGGTGGTGACCACCATTTTGGTGTCAGAGCTGGCGAGCAACGTCGCGACGTTGACCTCTATGCTGCCTGTAGTAGCCGCTGTCGCCACAGCGACCGACACACCGCTCCAACAATTGGCTTTCCCGGTAGCCCTCGCCGCCAGTTTCGCCTTCATGCTGCCAGTTGCAACCGCACCGAATGCGATCGCCTACTCATCCGGGCTACTGACATTGAAGCGAATGCTCACGGTCGGATTTGGCCTCAACGTAGCGGCGATCGTGCTCATCATGACCTTCGCCACCTGAGGTATGGTCTTCGCGCTTCAGAACGTTAGACTTGCCGCATGACCAAGAAACGCACGCAAGCCGAAGCTGAAGCCGCCGTCCGCGTCTTGATAGAATGGGCCGGCGACGATCCCGATCGCGAAGGGCTACTTGAAACACCCGCGCGCGTTGCGCGCTCCTATCGCGAACTCTTCGCCGGCTATGCCGAAAATCCACGTGATTACCTCGAACGGACATTCGAGGAGGTCGGCGGTTACGATGAACTTATCGTCCTGCGCGACATACGCGTGGTCAGCTTCTGTGAACATCACATGCTGCCATTCACCGGCAGAGCACATGTCGGATACCTGCCGACCAACCGCGTCGTCGGTATCTCAAAGCTCTCGCGCGTGGTGAACGCCTTCTCACGGCGCCTGCAAATTCAAGAAAAGCTAACCGCCGAGATTGCGGACGCCATTCACGAAATCCTCCACCCGCAGGGCGTCGGCGTCATGATCGAATCTGAGCATTCGTGCATGTCGATGCGCGGTGTGAACACGCCTGGATCACATCTTGTGACATCGCGCCTTATGGGCGTCGTCCGCGATGATCCGCGCACGCGCAAAGAATTCTTGAGTCTCGCACGTGGCGGTTAGGCGATCGCTTCGACGCGGTCCCAGAACGCCTTCGGCAAATCAAGTCCAGAGAGCCGCTTCAGCTCCTGCGCCAAAGTGGGCGAGGTAACGTTGATCTCTATAAGCTTTCCCGCAATCACATCGAGACCGGCGAAGACAATGCCTTCCCGCTGCAACAGCGGCGCCACCGCCGCCGCGATTGCCCGATCGTCATCATCCAATTCACCGGCGGCGGCCTGACCACCCACAGCGAGATTGGCGCGGAAGTCACCGGCCTTGGGGAGCCGTTTCAAAGCGGCGAACGGCTCCCCATTCAGCACGAACACGCGCTTATCGCCGCCGGACACAGCAGGTAAAAATTCCTGCGCCAAAATCGGCTCGCGACCCGCGGCCGAGATAAATGCGCGCGCCTTCTTCTTGAACTGAGGATCGCTAGCGGCGAGCTTAATCACGCCTTCTCCGCCCATCATGAAGAGGATTTTGAGCACCACTTGGTCAAAGCGCTTTGCGAACGCTTCAAGAGCCTCAACGTCGCGACCAACCCAAGTTGTCGGCGTCAATTCCGGAAACTGCAGGATCGACATCTTTTCCGAGATGTTACGAATGCCCTGCGGTGGGTTGATGACAAGCGTATCGACCAATTCCAACAAATAGGTGTTGGAGACATATCCCATATCGAATGGGGGATCTTGGCGAACGAGGACAACATCAAAATCATCGACGGAGCGCACCGCCTCTTCGTGCGTCTCGTAGTGGGCCGCTTCAGTGAAACTAACCGAAACGCGGCGTGCGTTGGCCTTCACAACACCCGTATCGTAAAACAAGTCGTTTGGCGTGAACCACCACAGTTCATGCCCTCGCGCCTGCGCCTCGACCATCAGGGCAAGCGAAGTGTCATGGTTCACGATCATCTTCTCGATCGGATCCATTTGCACGGCAATGCGGAGCGATGTCATTTAGCCAGCCTGCGCCTTGCGCTCGTTCTCACGCACGCCACGTAGCTGCTCTGCGATCAGGAAGGCAAGGTCGAGCGCTTGGGTGCCGTTCAAGCGCGGATCACAGTGCGTGTGATAGCGGCTGGAAAGGTCTTCCTCAGTCACCCGCGACGCACCACCCAGACATTCCGTCACTTGCTGGCCCGTCATCTCGACGTGCACGCCGCCGGGATAAGCGCCTTCTGATGGCAAAATGTCCGTGAAAGCTCGCGCTTCAGCGAGAATGCGATCAAACGGCCGTGTCTTAAAGCCAGACGCCGTCTTCAGGGTATTGCCGTGCATGGGATCGCACGACCACACGACACTGCGCCCAGCCTTCGTCACGGCCCGAACGAGCTTAGGCAACCCAGACTCGACCTTGTCCGATCCGAAGCGCGCAATCAGAGTCAGCCGTCCCGGTTCGTCATTCGGATTGAGAGCATCGATCAATCTCAACAGATCGTCCGGCTCTAGTGAGGGCCCGCACTTAATGCCAATCGGATTCTTGATGCCGCGCGCGAACTCGACATGCGCGCCGTCGAGCTGACGCGTGCGATCACCGATCCAAACGAAATGCGCGCTCGTGTCGTACCAGTCTCCGGTCGTAGAATCGACGCGCGTCATGGCTTCCTCGTAGCCGAGCAATAACGCCTCGTGGCTCGTGTATACGTCCACGTGCCGAACCTGCGGCACGCTTTGCGGCGTGATCCCGCACGCTTCCATGAAGGCGATCGCCTCCGAAATGCGGTCGGCGATTTCCTGATAACGCTTGCCCTGGGGGCTATCGGCGACGAAGCCGACCATCCAGCGATGCACGTTGTGCAGATCAGCGTAGCCGCCGTTCGCGAACGCACGGATCAGATTCAGCGTTGCCGCCGATTGCGAATACGCCTTCACCAGCCGTTCGGGATCGGGCGTGCGCGACTGAGGCGTGAAGTCCATTCCGTTGATGTTGTCGCCCCGATAAGAGGGGAGCGTCACATCACCTTGGGTTTCAATCTGCTCTGAACGCGGCTTGCCGAACTGACCCGCGATGCGACCCACCTTCACCACCGGACGCGACGCCGCGAACGTGAGCACCACGCTCATCGCCATTAAGGTGCGAAACGTGTCGCGGATGTTGTCAGGATGAAATTCCTTGAAGCTCTCAGCGCAGTCGCCACCTTGCAGCAAGAACGCCTTTCCAGCCACGACGTTTGCGAGGTCAGCTTTCAGCTTGCGCGCTTCACCTGCGAACACCAGCGGCGGATATGACCGGAGTTGCTGCTCCACGCGCGCGAGCGCGCCTGGATCAGGGTAATCGGTGGGGATGTGCTTCGCGGGCTTCGCGCGCCATCCTGAAGGGGTCCATTTGTCTTTCATCGCACTGCGACCCTAACCGAATAAACGGGGCGCAAGCGAGGCCCCAAACGCTGTGTTGGGCTCCAACATGGGCGCAATGAGTGGCGTCACCAAGAACCAAACCGCCGCTGCGGCAATTGTCGCCGCCGCAGCCCCGGCGAAATAGAGAGCAGCATAGCGCAGGCCGCCCGAGACGAACGCGATCACTCCCTTGGCCAGTGTGTTCATCAGCACGGCGATCATCACCGCATGCGCCCCGATCGTCGGATCAAGGCCGCCTCGAACGAGGCTGCCAGTGGCCAGCGCGACCGCATCTACATCGGCAAGGCCAGCGGTGGCCGCGAATGGCAATAGACCGGCCTGACCATAGGCATCGGCGACGATGCGCCCGACCATGATTACCGCGCCGAGAAATGCCGCGAACTTCGCCACCGACATCAAATCGAGCGGACTGCGTAGTTTTTGTGAAGAATCTGAACTCGCGCTTTGACGATCAAAATGACGCATCGCGAAGGCCGTCGCGGCGAACACGATCAGCGCGGCTGCCAAGGCAGGTCCTGCTTCTGGCACGACGGGCAGCGCCGTTACGCTGAGCAACACAATCACGCGGCCAACGCTAATCGCTGCGGCAATTGACGCCGCAGCACCACCAACGAGCGCATGCGTTTCACCGGACCTGACACGTCTACCAAGCTCAGCGGTAACGACCGTCGATGAAACCAACGCGCCAGCCGCAGCGCCCGCCAGTACGCCGATGTCATTGCCAAGCACACGTACGGCCACGTAACCGGCGAAGGATGCGCCCGCCACGAGAATGGTGAGCAGCCAAAGCTCACGCAGATTGATTGCGCCCCAAGGATCAAGCGCTCGGTCCGGCAACAACGGGAGCGCGATAAAGGTCGCGCCCAAGATGAGCAGCGCCGAGCGCAGCTCCTTCCATGTTATTTTGTCGAGCCAGCTATGGAGGGCGCTCTTAAACGCCAGCAAGCCGACAAGGGCGACGCCCACTGCCGCTGCGACCCGCAAGTCACCCAGCATGGCATAAACGCCCAACGCGAAAACCAGCAGGCCTGCAATCGTCCCCGTTACCGAGAGATCATTGTCACGCTGACTCTCACGCACCTTGAAGGTGATGAACGCAGCCGCGAACGCCAGCGTCAGCGCCGCGAAACCAGTGGGGCCTACGGTTGGCAGCAGCGATCCGGTGACGCCGCCTAACAACCCGATCACCGCATGGGTCCGGAGGCCCGCCGCCCGCGTCCCGTCCGGGGCGTCACGATTCTTCCAGCCACGCTCGATGCCGACCAAAAAGCCGATGCCCAGCGCCATCGCGAGGCGCTGAAAGAGCTCGAGGAGGACCGGATCGGGCATGGCGGCAGAAGTCTTGGTGTGGCGCCGGGGTTCCTGCAAACCGACCGCGCCTGAAAGGGGAGCCAGGCCGCATTGCCAAGGTGTAATGACGCCGACTAGGTTCGCCGCCAAAGAGTGGGCGGAACCGACTGTATGGCAATTGCGGCGTATCTCGCCTTCGAACCGGAAGATGCCAACGCAGCCCACGCCGTCTCAGCCGAACTTGAGCAACACGGCTGGGACGTCCTTCGCTCGGGAGCGGAGTATCGTGTCCAGGACAAGTTGGGCGCCCTTGTCGAGGCTGTCGGCAAGGCCGCGATCGTCGTCGTGCTTGCGTCGCCGGCCGCGCAGGAGAGCGCCTGGATTCGGCGAGAAGTGGCCGCGGCCCTAAATAACGGGCGCAGCATCATCGTTGTGAAAACCAACGACCTCGCGGCAGAGTCCTGGATCAACCAAACGCTCGACCCGAGCAGCTTCATTGATTTGCGCCAAGGCGCGCAATCCGAGGTGCTGGCGCAGATCGTCGACCGGGCCCGCTCCGCCAACGGAGGCGGCCGGGTCATCGCGATGCTCAACATCAAGGGCGGCGTCGGCAAAACCGTTCTTGCCGCCAATCTGTTCGCGGCGGCGCATTTGGCGGACAAGCGGGCGATTAGCTTCATCGACCTCGATCCGCAGCACAATCTCACCCAGTATTTCCTTTCGCCCGGTGAGCGCCACCGCATTCGGGACCGCAACCACACGCTCTACGGCATCCTCAACGCCCGCGGCGAACACAGCACGCCGCCAGGCGATTTCGGCGCCATCTCGATCCCGCTAAACCGCGCCCGCCGTGGGAAGGGGCCGAACTTCGAGTTGGTTGCCGGTGACGAGCGCCTGTTTGAGTTCACCCTGGACACCCGCCCCGACCGGGACAAGGCCGAAGCTTTCACGCGTTTCCGCGCCCTAGTGGCCGCGCTTCGGGCGCGCTCCGACGCGGTGATTATCGACTCCAACCCCTGCGCTACCTTCTTGACGCGTTTGGCCATTACCACCGCCGACCACATCGTCGCCCCGGTACGACCGGAGCGTTATTCGCTCACCGGACTGAACATGCTCGAGCACGTTGTGCGTGAAGTCAGGGGAAGGGCGTTGCGGCCCGAGGAATTCTCGGTGCTCCTAAACGGCGTGAACGACCGTACCCGCTCGGGAGAAACTGGCGACGCCGATGCGCTCACGCGTGGTGAGATCCAGAACGCTCCGTTTTTCGGCAGCGCCCTGCTTCCGGACGAAGTGCCCTATTCCGCAGTCCTTCGCTCCGCCCCCACCGAACGCTTTGCGACCAATCCGATCAACGTCACTGCGATGATGCGCGTGGGAGGCCGTCCGGCCAAAGAAGCGCTCGCCCGCGCGGCAGCGGCCATCCTCCGCCGAGCCGCGCCATGACGCTTAAGGCGGACGACACCAAGCTGTTGCGCGCAGCTCTGGGCAAGCGCTCACGCGCCGAGCTGAAACGATTGTTCGCAATGGTGCGGACCCACCCCGATCGGGCGTTGTTTGCGGCCACGTTGCCGGCCAAGAAGAAAGCGCCGAAGCGCAAAGGCGACCCCCTGGTGCGCGAACTTGAGCAGACGCTGAAGCCGATCATGGGCCCCTCGCACGAGAAGGCGGACCTGCTGATTGAGCACATCGCTAAGAAGCACAAGCGCAAGCTGACCTTCCAACCCAAGGGCTTGGCGGAAGCGACGCGGCAGCTGCGGACCAAATTCAGCGACGATCAGATCAGCGCGGGGGCCAAGAGCCTCGTCTTGCATCTCGCCAAGCTCTACGGCGGCAGCGACGGCGTCGTGTAACCTCGCCCGTGACCTGGACGAACTTGGCGGTATTCACCAAGTTAGGGCCATGACGATTTCAGCATCCGGTTTCGACCTTACCCCGCCAACAGAATCCGAGCGCGAACGCCTTGAGGCGAGCCTGAACGAGGAAGAGCGTCGCGTGCTCTTGCACCACGGCACCGAGGCGCCGTTCTGTGGCGGCTTGCTCAATCAGAAGAAGACCGGCGTCTATTGCTGCCGGCTGTGCGGGCTGCCGCTGTTCAAACAGGAAACCAAATTCGAAAGCGGGACAGGCTGGCCAAGCTTTACGGGTCCGTTCGACCCCGCCCACGTGCTCGGAATTGAAGACAACTCCTACGGCATGCATCGGGTCGAGACGCGCTGTGCGCGCTGCGACAGTCATCAAGGACACCTCTTCCCGGATGGCCCACGCCCAACCGGCCTGCGCTATTGCATCAATTCGGTGTCGCTGAGCTTCGTCGCCGACGGCGACGCACTGCCGGACCCTCTAGGGCGGGCCGAACGCATCGCGGCTTAGTGGCGGGCCTTCTTCAGCTGTTCGATCAGCCGATCGAGGTCACGGCGCATGGCATGAGTGATCACGTCGTCGGCCTCAGTGCCCTTGAAAGTGCTGAGCGCGCGAGAAACCACGCGCCCCACCAGAAGGCTAGCCTCGTTCGTATCGTTCGTGAATTGACGCGCCTTAGCGGCAAGCTCGCCCTGGCGTGATAAAATGGCCGTCACAGGTTGCGCCATGGCGCTCTCCCTCTGCTTCGGGCCGAACAGCTCCCCCAGTCCGCGCGGCAGATGCAAAGACGATAACAGAGTTTTCCCCAATTCGGAGAGCCAATCGTAATCTGTGGGCAGATTTTTAGGCCAAGTGCAGGACCTAAAAGGCTTCGTTAAGTCTAACAGCGTGGAATGCGTGAGCTGTCTTGACGCCGTGAAAGGTTGGGCGACCATGTCCGCGACGTGACGAAGCCATTTCCAACCAAGAATCTGCGCTTCTTTCTGACAGCGCCGTCTCCCTGCCCCTATTTGCCAGGCCGGAAGGAGCGCAAGGTTTTCACCGCGCTTGATGGCCTGGACGCTGGCGAACTGCACGACGTCCTGACAAACGCTGGTTTTCGCCGCTCGCAGAACATCGCTTACAGACCGTCTTGCGACGCGTGCGACGCCTGCATATCGGCCCGCGTGCCGGTCGAAAAATTCGAGTTCACGCGCCGCTGGCGCAAGATCATGTTGCGCAACGCCGACCTGACGCGCGCCCTTCGCCCAGCTCAAGCCACTGAAGAACAGTTTTTCCTTCTGCGCCGCTACCTGGCGTCGCGCCACGCCGATGGCGGCATGGCTGACATGACCTTCACCGACTTCGCGGCCATGGTGGAGGAGTCCGCCGTTCACACCCATATCGTCGAGTACCGATATTCCGATGGCCCCAACCGGGGTGAGCTCGCTTCCGCCGCGCTTGTAGATGCACTCGGCGATGGTCTCTCGATGGTCTACTCGTTCTTCGAGCCAGATGACTCGCGGCGGAGCCCCGGCGTGTACGTCATCCTTGACCACATCCAGCAAGCGCGCGCCGCCGGCTTTGGTTATCTCTATCTCGGCTACTGGATCCCCGGCTCCGATAAGATGCACTACAAAGCCGAGTTCCGGCCGCTTGAGCTTTTGTTGGGCGGCGAGTGGCGCCCCTACGAGCCGGTCGAGTTCTAAGTTCAGATCGCATTATCGCGCCACGGCCTCGCTGTAGGATAGATTTCTACGCGAGGTGAATAATGGCTGAGTCGAAGAAGCCGCTCTGGCGGTCGAGCGAAATTCCCGCCGCGATGCGGCCCTTCAGTCAGAAGCTCAATCCCAATTCGCTTTTTCGCGCCGCGGGGCTCTCACGGCTCGCCGGAATGAACCGGGCGCATGTCAGTCTAGTGAAGCTGCCACCTGGCAAAGATAGCTTCGCCTACCATGCTCACATGCTCGAAGAAGAATGGATCTACATCATCTCCGGGCGCGCCATGGCGGACATTGATGGCAAGACCGCAGAAGTAGGTCCCGGCGATTTCATGGGCTTTGCCACACCTAGCGTGCCGCACCTTCTGCGCAACACGTTTGACGAAGAGTGCGTCTATCTGATGGGCGGGGAAGATAAGCCGATCGATGTCGTCTCGTATCCCGATCTCGATAAACGCTACCTCTTGATGCAGACGGACAAGGGCGCCGAATTTTACGAACTCGGCGAACCGACCAAACCTCTGGCGAAGCCCGACTAGAGCACGACACCTTCACGCGTGCGGGCGCCTTCGGGCGCAGCGTAACCGAAGCGTGCGCAGATGCGGCTGCTGACTGCTTCGGGTCCTGGCGGCTCGTCGCCTGAGAACACCAACATCGTCACGGTGGTCGCGCGTTCATCGTAGGCGAGCGCGACGTATTGCGGCCGTTCGGCGCCGCAAAGACCGATGACGCCGGCTGGCGTCACTTGCTCTGTAATGCGCCGCAACTCGATCGACAGCGAGCCAGGGCCGACGACTGCCGCCGCATAGCTATCGCCGTTCTTCGCGATGAGATCGCCGCCGTGACGAGGTGTCAGAGTGCGTGTGTAGAGGATGACGCCGTTGCTGAAGGTGACGCCGCCGCGCTGAATGATCATCGCGCCGGTGATTGCGCGCGCGGTATTGGAGCTGGCTTTGTAATCACCGCTGAGCGCGACGTATTGGCCCCTGGGCGCCGCAACCGAAGTCTCTGCGGTCCCTTGGGAACACGCGGAGAGCGCGATCAAGAAAAGAAGGGCGGCAGCCAAACGCATCGCGCCTTGTACTCCTGCACCCGCCCGCTCGCGACCGTTCCCCATCGCAAAACCGGCTTGGTTGGTCGCCTTATCGGCGCCACACGACGCTTCATCGTCGGCCGATCAAGCCAAGCACGAAAACGCGACGCAGATCACTCCGCGCCGCGTTCGCATTCAGCCCTGATCTCAGCCTTGGCGGAGCGTAATCACGCCAGCGCCGGCAGCGACAGCCAGGCCTGAATTGCCTTCAACGCTCACAGGTTGGAACGCGATCGAACGATCGAAGCCACCGATGAGCACGTTGGCGCCGAGACCGACGCCGACCGTGGCTTGGCCCGAGACGCCGCCACAATCACCCTCGAGCGCACCGCGCGCCATGCTCGAACTCGGCGCGACGACCGCCCAAACAAGCGTTGCGTCGCTGGCCTAGCCAAGCTCGATGCCATAGCGCGACAATTCACCGGTGTAGTGCTCGTCGCGGCCATCGACTGGATTGAACACACAATGCATGTCGCGGCTTGATGCGACGACATGGCCCCAACCGCCATCGACTTGACAGCGCAATGTGCCGACGTTCACTCCGGCGTTGTCGGCGTTTGCAGACGGCGCCATCGCAATCAGCGCGACCGCAGCCAGACCCGCTTTCAGAAAAGATTCATTACGCATCACACATGCTCCTCGCGTTAGTGTCATGCGACGAGACAACAAGGTCCTGCGCAAACCGTTACGGGAACTCAGGGCGCCGCGCGCAGTACTGCAGCAACAACGCAACACGGGAACTTCGCGCACATGGAAACCGGAGCCGGAGTCGTCAAACCGGCAAGCATCCGCTTCGTCTCGGTGTAAGCCATCCTCGATGGGAGTCGCGTCACCCTCACAACGGAATGTTGTCGTGCTTCTTCCAGGGGTTCTCTAGCTTCTTGTTCTTCAGCGTGCCGAGCGCGCGGATGATGCGTTTGCGGGTGTCACGCGGCATGATGACGTCGTCGACGTAGCCGAGGCTCGCGGCTACGAACGGATTGGCGAAGCGATCGGAATATTCCTGCGTGCGCGCAGCGATCTTTTCGGGATCGCCAATATCGGCGCGGAAAATGATTTCGACGGCGCCCTTCGCGCCCATCACCGCGATCTCGGCGCTGGGCCAAGCGTAGTTCACGTCGCCGCGCAGGTGCTTTGAACTCATGACGTCATAGGCGCCGCCATAGGCTTTGCGCGTGATCACCGTGACTTTCGGCACCGTGGCTTCGCCGTAGGCGAACAAGAGCTTGGCGCCGTGCTTGATGAGGCCGCCCAGCTCTTGCTTGGTGCCCGGCAAGAATCCCGGCACGTCCACGAAGGTCACGATGGGAATGTTGAAGGCGTCGCAGAAGCGCACGAAGCGCGCGGCTTTGCGCGAAGCGTCGATATCGAGCACGCCGGCGAGCACCATCGGCTGGTTGGCGACGATGCCGACGGTCGAGCCATCGAGGCGGACGAAACCGGTCAGGATGTTCTTGCCGAAATCGGCGCCAATCTCGAAGAAGTCGCCCTCGTCCGCGACCTTCTCGACCAGCTCTTTCATGTCGTAGGGCTTGTTCGGATTGTCGGGGATTAGGCGATCGAGCGAGGTCTCCTCGCGCGTGACGTCATCGAAGTGCGGCCGCGTCGGCGGCTTCTCGCGATTTGAGAGCGGCAGGAAATCGATCAGACGTCGCATCTGCGTCAGCGTCTCGAAATCGTTTTCATAGGCGCCATCGACGACGCCGGATTTGCTGGAGTGCACACGCGCACCGCCAAGCTCTTCAGCGGTGACGACTTCGTTCGTCACCGTCTTCACCACGTCAGGGCCGGTCACGAACATGTAGCTCGTGTCTTTCACCATGAAGATGAAGTCGGTCATCGCCGGCGAATAGACGTCCCCACCCGCGCATGGCCCCATGATCACGCTGATCTGTGGGATGACGCCGGAGGCGAGAATATTGCGCTGGAAGATGTCTGCGTAACCGGCGAGCGATTCCACGCCCTCTTGAATGCGGGCGCCGCCAGCGTCGAAAATGCCGACGATTGGCGCGCCGTTCTTCATCGCCATGTCCTGCACCTTGCAGATCTTGGCCGCGTGGGCGCCAGAGAGCGATCCGCCAAAGACGGTGAAGTCCTTGGAAAACACATAGACGAGGCGGCCGTTGATGGCGCCCCAGCCGGTGACGACGCCATCGCCCGGGATCTTGGTTTTCTCCATGCCGAATTCGTGGCTGCGATGTTCGACGAACATGTCGAACTCTTCGAACGAGCCTTCGTCGAGCAGAAGTTCAATGCGTTCGCGCGCCGTGAGCTTGCCCTTGGCGTGCTGGGCCGCGTGGCGCTTCTCACCCCCGCCCGCGCGCGCTGCTGCGCGCTTGGCTTCCAGGGCGGCGATAATATCTTTCATGGGCGGAGAGCTCCCAACGCAAACGATGCGTCAGGGGGTAGCTTCCGGCCGGGAGTGAGGCAAGCGCCGGTTAGACCCGCTTGCGGGCTGCCGCGACGCGATCTTGAAGGTGCGGCAGGTTTGGCCAGCGGCGCGCAGCGTCTTCATAAGCCGCGCGGGCGTCGGCCTTGCGGCCGAGCGCTTCCAAAGCGGCGCCACGGTTCATGGCCAAGACCGGCAGATCAAGACCGCTACGGGTCAGATCATCGAAGATGGTCAGCGCGTCTTGGGGACGGTTCAACTGCATCAGGGCCGCGGCTTTCGCGTGCTGTGCGTTTGGATCCTGGCGATTGAGCTTTACTGCCTCTTCAGCAGCGGCGAGCGCTTCCTGGCTCTTGCCCTGTGCGCGCAGTGCGTTCGAGAGCGCCTCCCACGTCGATGACGTCGGCGCGGCGTTGGCTTGGCGCGCAACACGCTCAGCGTCGGCGAAACGCTGGGTGATATAGTAAGCTTGCGAGAGAACGACGAGCAGACCCGGCCAGGTTTGATCGATGCGCGCCGCGGCGGTGTAGGCTTCGATGGCGCCGTTGTGGTCGCCGATCTCGGACATGACGTGCCCGAGGCCGATATGGTGACGCAGCGCGTTTGGCTCGGCGCTGATGGCGGCGCGCAAGAGCTGCACGCTTTCAGCTGGACGCCCCTGCGCCATGCGCACCATCGCCATCACGTGCTGGGCGTCGGCCGGCGCGCGCGAAATGTCGGGCCATGTCTGCGAAAGCAATCGCTCGGCGCCGGCGGGATCGCCGTTTTTGACTGAGAGTTCAGCTTGATCGAGGACGGCGTCGTTGCTCATTTCGGTCTCCGTTGACGCCGGTTTGCAACATGAAATGCCGCCTTACAAGCGCGTGCTTCAGGCGGGTACGACGTCGAACGGCGCGGTCATGCGTTCGCCTTGTGAGAACGGTATGGTGCCGTGCCACATGTAAGAAGGGAAAAGCACCAGCCGGCCCTCTTTGGGCTGGACGACTTTTTCGACCGTGCAATGCGGCGTGGGCCAGCGCGGTTCGCCGAACTTGATCCAGCCTTCCTGGCTGTCGCCGAATTTTGTGACCTCAGGCAGCGAGACATAATAGGCCGAACTGATCCAGCCCTCCGGGTGGAGGTGGTTCACGTGATAGCCGCTTGGTTTCAGCTTCACCGACCAACAGCCGGACAATCTGAATTTATCGGTCTTGCGCCCGCTCCACGGATGATTGGGCTTCTGCATCGTGGCGATGTAGGCGCGGATCGGATCTTCGAGCGCGCGCAGATATCGCTGCACGATCGGGTCCTCAACATAAAGCAGGCTACGCGTCGTCTGCGATCCATGCCGAAGCGATTGATCGAGTGGATGGGTTTCCAGAACGTGCAGGCGCTCCAGGCTCTCGCGCAGGGCCGCGTTGAAATCAGCAAACGAGGCGAAACCCTGCGGCGCTTCGAGATCGTGCGGCTGGACCATCAGATCGTAGTCGCAGAGCTCATGATAACGAGGATCGCCGAGCTGGCGGTAGGCCATCGACTGATAGCAAATCCAATCGCCATTCAGCGGTTGCGCTTGGAGTAACGGCGTGAGCTCTCGCAGAGCCTCATCGCCGCGCCCGAGGCGGAGAAGCGCACAAATGAGATTGCCGCGAACGAATGGAACGTGTGGCGCATCGGCAACCGCCGCGCGCAGCAGCGGCAAGCCTTCAGCGGTGCGGTCCATTTCGTCCAGCAACACCCCGAGCGCGCCCTGCAATGGGCCATTGCCAGGTTGCTTGTGAAGGCCCTCGATCAGGACCTCTTCAGCGCGCGCGCGCTGATCGGCGCGGCGGAGAATATCGGAATAGCCGATGCGTAGATGGAGGGAGTCAGGCTGGCGCTGAACGGCGGCCCCATAATCGCGCGCGAAACTTTCTCCCGCGCCGCGCATCCAGCGCACGCTGGCCAGCATGCTTTGCAGAGCTTGGTCCTGCGGCCAGCGCTTGGCAGCCTCCAACAAGGCGCCTTCGGCTTCCGCGTCACGCGTAAGGCCCAGCAGCGCGACGGCCCGGTTTAGATGCAATTGCGGCGCGGCGACGCCGCGTTGAAGCAATTGATCGAAGATCGCCAACGCCTCGGTGTTGCGCCCCAACTTTCCGAGGATGAAGGCGCGTCCGTGCTGGGCGCTGGCGCTATGGGGCGCGCGTGCGGCTGCTTGATTAGCGGCGTCAAGCGCTTCCTCAAGACGATCCTGCGCCCGCAAGGCGTTGGCCAGAACTTCGAACGCCTCGGCGCTCGGCGCTTCTGCAAGCGCGGCGCGCGCAATCTGCTCGGCTCCACGAAAGTTACCTGCGCTCATTTGGGCTTGCGCGCGCTTTTGCACCTCGGCGTTCATCCAAGCGCTCCGAGGAAACGCCCAATCGCCTGGAACTCGGCCTGCTCGCGCACAAGTCGCGCGCGCGCCTCGTCATCCTCGCCCCATTTCTCCAGGCCCCAAAGATTATCCAGTGCGGCGGCGTTGAAAGCATCGTCGGGCGTGAGCTTACCGCGCACCAGCGCAAGCCCAATCAGCACGGATCCGGCAAGGCCCGTCGCTTGCGAGAGCGCGGTCATTCGAAAATCATCCAACGCCAACGCATGTTGACGGAGGGACGCGAGCATCTGCGGGCCTGGACGCGCGGCAATAATGCCGGTGACCACGGGAAGCGTCACACCAAGCGTTTCAGTCGCCCACGCAACGATGGGATCCCAGTACACTGCTTGCTTGGCGCGCAGATCGGAAGGCGCATCGGCGCGATGGCAGCAAAGATCGGTCTCACCAAAGGCCGTCACGTAATCGACGAGCTGCTCGCGATTTTTGACGGTCCAATCCAACGTCGCAAAGGCAAACTGGCTAACCGGCATTGAGGTCGGGATGATCTGCTCGCCCTGCGCCGCCCACTCGCTCGCGCAAGCCTCAGCCAGCGCACGCGTCGGCGATACAAACACGGCGCCGCCAGGTGTCCGCAGCGTTCGCGCATCAAGCGCCACGCCGAAACCGCCATCATTCTCCACGACGGAAACAGCTTCGTAGAAGCGGCGAGGCAATGCAGGCGCGTCAGTCACGACATTCATTTAGCCGATAGCGGTCTCAGACGCATCCGGGCGCGCCGCCGCATCGTCAGCTTGGCGTGAGGTCAAACGCCATACTGAGGCGCTCTGCGCCCTCGAACGGCACAGTCCCGTGCCACATGTACGATGGAAACAGCACCAGCATGCCTGAATGGGGCTCGACGAACTTCTCAGGGCCGCAATTAGCCGGAGGCCGGTTTGGTTCACCGAACTTCAGCCAGCCGGCGCGCGGATCCTTGGGCCGCTCGCCCGGCATGATCGACACAAAATAAGCCGAACTGATCCAGCCGCGATCGTGGACGTGGTTTGGCTGGTAGCCGCCGTCAGTGAGGCGCACCGACCACAGGCCGGCGTAACGCGAATGCTTACCCCGCCGCACGCCGACTGGGTCGTTCTCGGCCAACCGTCCGGCATAGTCGCGCACAGCGACATCCATGGCTGCGAGGAAGTGCTTGATCACGGGTTCATCGAGCGTGAGCAAGCTGCGCCCAGTTTGCGATCCATTCGGAATGTATTGATCCAAAGGATGCGCGTTGGTCTTGTGCTGCGCGCGCAACATCACAGCGAGACCGGCGTTAAATGCCTCGGTGGTGAAAAAGCCCTGCGGCGGCGGAATCTCATAGGTACGCACGAAGCGATCGTAGTCGCACCATACCCGGTACTCGGGATGCTCCAGCATACGCATCGCCGTGGTCGCGCAGGCGATGAGATATTGCTCATGCGGTTGCTCGACGCGAAGTTCGTTCACGATCCGCAGGACCTCTTCGGGCTGACCGGCGCGAAGCAGCGTTGAAAGCAGGTTGCGCTGTGCGGCGCGAGATGGCGCCACTTCAGCGGCGCGCCGCAACACGCGCAGTCCGTCGAAGGGACGATCCAGTTCGTCGAGAACGACACCCATGGCCGTCAGCAATGCAGGCGTATCCGGCGCCAGGCGCAAGGCTTCGTCGAGCACGGCCAGCGCTTTGGTGTTGTGCCCACCGCGATGCAAAGAGTCGGCGCAGGCTAGGCGCAGACCCAAATCGTTTGGGCGCGCGAGGATAGCCGCCTCATTAGCTGCAACGGATTTCTCCGCTTGGCCGGCAAGGGATTTTATTCTCGATAGCGTCGATTGAAGCGTCGTTACATTCGGCCAGAGACGCACACCGTGTTCTGCGATGTCTTCGGCGTCCTTCTTGCGCCCCTCCGCATAGAGCGCGCGCGCCAAATGCAAGGCGAGGTCAGGCGTGTCGATTTCCTGGCGTGCGAGCTTCTCGAAAATCGCGAGAGCTTCGGTATTGCGCCCCACTTTTTCGAGCGCCGTCGCGTGATTATAGCGCAGGCCGCGCAAGCTCGGGCCGTATTTGAGCGCAGTTTCGGCGGTGGTGAGCGCATCTTGGTGACGCTCCTGCGCGCGTTGGACGGTTCCGAGGAGCGTCCAGCTTTCAGGCCCTGGAGCGATGGCGATGTACTCACGCGCCTCGCGCTCGGCCTCGTTAAGATCGCCCAAAGACATCAGGCAACGCACAATGCTGACGCGGACCATCAAGAGGCCGGGCGCCAATGCAGACGCGGCGCGGAAAATCTTGATCGCGTCTTCGTAGGCGCCGCGCGATTGCAGCACGACGCCGAGTTCATTGTAATATTGGCCCGAGCGCAAATCGTGCGCGATGGCGGCGCGGAAATAGCGCTCGGCCTCCGGCAACTGGCCTTGGGCTTTCTTGATCTGGCCCATTAGATGTTGAACCGGCGCGTCGGCTTTAAACTGATGGATCACAGGCGCCAGAATGCGTTCGGCGCCGACCGCATCGTTTTGGTTCAACAATTCCCGCGCGGCATTGACGAAAGCATCCGCTTCCAGCGTGCCCTTCATCGCGTTCCCTCGAACGGTTTGAAGGGGTCGCGCATCTCGCCTTCCTCAAAGCCAAGTGTGTTGAACGCTGCTTTGATATGGCCGGTCAGCTTGGCGATGACCTTGAGTTCGCCGCCCGACGGGTGCGGCATGCGAATGGCTCGTGCATGCAGAAGCAGCGCGCCACCGAGATCGTTTGGCGTCGGCCGATCGCATTTATATTTCGGATCGCCGGCGATCGCGTGCCCCATCTCGGCCATATGAAAGCGGAGCTGGTGGGTGCGCCCCGTAACCGGGCGCAACGCAACCCACGCTGCGCGCTGCGCCGCTTCCGACACCACTGCGTACTGCGTGATGGCGTGGACCGCGCCCTCTTCGGTTTGAAGCGCGCGAACCATCATTTCACGATCAGCATCGCGAGGCCCCGGCGCCTTACGTATCCATGAGCGCAACTCGCCGACCTTAGGACGCGGCGAGCCAACAACGATTGCCCAATATATTTTATCGGTGTCGCGATCGCGGAAAGCTTCGGCGAGAAATGCAGCAGCGCGAGGATGGCGCGCCAGCACCAGGCATCCCGATGTATCGCGATCGAGGCGGTGCACGAGCTTGGGTTTCTGTTCGGCGTCAAACTTCAGCCCATCCATCAAGGCGTCGAGATGGCGGGGCGTTTTCGCGCCGCCTTGCACGGCGAGGCCGTGCGGCTTGTTCAGAACAATGACATCCTCATCACGATGGATAACCAGAGAGCGAACGTATTCAGCGTCCTTCTCTGAGATCGCGCCGGGCGGCGGACGTGTGGGCGCATCCGGGAGCGGGGGAATGCGAACGCTCTGCCCCGGCGACACGCGGTCGGAAGCTTTGACGCGCGCGCCATCGACGCGCACCTGACCGGTGCGCAGCAGCTTTTCAACCTGCCCTTGTGTCAGTTGCGGATAACGGCGCCGCAGCCAGCGATCGATCCGTGGCTCGCCATCATCTGCACCGACTTCAACGGTCTCGACCGACCTCATGCGCGTCCCACACTCAAACCAATCCAACAGGCGCCGACACTCAGCACCACCGACGCGGCAGCATAGAGCAACGCAAGGCCGGGTTGATGCTCCAACAGACGCACCGTCTCCAGCGAAAACGCCGAAAACGTGGTGAAGCCGCCCAGAACACCCACACCGAGGGCAAGGCGAAGCGCCTCCTGCTCAGGCCCTACCCTGGCTGCCAACAAGCCCATCGCGAGGCCGCCGACGACGTTGACGACAAGCGTGCCCCACGGAAACACCAGGCCAAACAGCCGCGCGGCGCCGACGCCCACGCCGTAGCGAGCAACCGCGCCAAACGCGCCGCCCGCGGCCACCAGCAACAAATTCATCATCCGATGGTCGAAATCCGAGCGCGGATCGCCTGCGAGGTCGAGCGGGCGTCATACGCATTGGCATCGTCCGGCTTTGGGCCTTCGCCAAACCGAATTTCGTACGTCGCGCCACGTGCTCGCGGCGCCTGCGGCTGGTTGCCGAGCGGAATGTTGAAGCCAACACCGACGCTGGCGCCGCTGCTACGTCCATAGCTGCCGCCACCGATACCGACACCGAGACTCGGACCTGTCGAACGAGCCGCGCTCTGCTGATCCAAGCTTCGCCGATCAACCCAGAACCACTCGCGACCGTTTTGAAGCGTGAGTTCAGCAGCCCGCAGCAGTGCGTAATCTTCGAGGCGGGCCGCTTCAGCGCCACTCGGCGCGCGATAGGTCACAAAGTAGCGGTTCGACTCAATCTGCGTCTCGGAATAGCCCGCGCTACTGGCCGAGGCGGCCGCCGTGTAAGGCGGCCCAGCCGGTGTGCTGGCGCAGGCGACCAAGGCGAAAGCCGCCGCGGCGAAGCTCAGAATTCGGATCATGATCGTTCCTCTGGAATCCCTCGTCGCACCTTAGCAGGTATCTCGAGCGTTGGGGGTCTCAAGCCCCAGTGATCAGCCCAAGAGCTTGAGCTACCGCCTGAAATTCGGGGGGCGGAGGCGCGGCAACGAGGCGGCGCCCACCGGCCGGATGAGGCACATCAAGGGCCGCGGCATGCAGCAACAGACGGGGAATGTCCGTCCCGCCCAGCCGATAGAGCCCGCCGTATTTCCCGTCTCCGGCGATGGGCCGGCCGATCGCCGCCATGTGGGCGCGCAACTGATGCATGCGGCCAGTTTCGGGCGCAAGTTCCACGAGCGCCGCCTCGGGCGTGGCGACGAGCGTGCGATAGCGGGTCAACGCCGCCTGGCCGTCGGCCGCGACCTCCATGATGTCGAGCCCCTTCCGCGACGACTTCTTCAGCCTCAACGCAATCTCGCCAGTGTCGGGCGTTGGCGCGCCGCCGCATACGATCGCGAGATAGGTCTTCTTCACTGCACGCCCCGCGAACGCCTCCGAAAAGAACGCTGCCGCGGGCTTGGTGCGGGCGGCTATGATGACGCCGGATGTTTCGCGATCGAGGCGGTGCACGAGACGCGGTTGCTTTCCGTTCGACTTCGCAAACGCCGCCAACATGTCTTCCAAACTGAGTGCGACTCCCGAACCGCCCTGCACGGCAAGTCCGGACGGTTTGTTGAACGCGATGAACGTCGCGTCTTCATCGATCATGAGCGCGCGCGCGGCCGCGGCTTCTTCGGGGGAGATTGGTCGCGCCATAGCCTATGCGCCGTCACGTTCGGCGCGAACCTTGGCCCAGTGTTCAAGCCGCTCTCGAATTGCGCCTTCGCGGCCACGCCCTTCAGGGGCGTAGAACTGACGTCGCTTCATCTCATCGGGAAAATAATTTTGACCCGAAAAGCCGCCTTCTGCGTCGTGATCGTAGGAATAGCCGCTGCCGTAGCCCAGATCCTTCATGAGCTTCGTCGGCGCATTGCGAATGTGCATCGGCGGCCCGAGAGCGCCGGTCTCCTGCGCAGCTTGCTTGGCCTGCTTCCAGGCCGTGTAAGCCGCGTTTGATTTCGGCGCAGTCGCCAGGTGAATGACGGCTTGAGCGAGATGCAACTCGGCTTCTGGCGGGCCAATGAAGTGCACAGCATCTTTCGCGGCGTTCGCAATCAAAAGCGCGGTCGGATCTGCGAGACCGATATCTTCTGCGGCGGCGCGCACCAGACGCCGCGCAATGAAGAGCAAGTCCTCGCCGCCGGTTACCATGCGCGCGAGCCAATAGAGCGCGGCGTCCGGATCGGAGCCGCGAATGCTTTTGTGCAGCGCCGAGATGAGGTTGTAGTGCTCCTCACGATCCTTGTCGTAGGCCGGCGCGCGCTTTTGCAAGAGTTCACCGAGCGCACGTGCATCAAGCGGCGCCTTGGCTTGAAGCGCGAACAACTCCTCACTGAGCGTCAGCAGATAGCGGCCATCGCCATCGGCGAGGTTGGTAAAAGCAATTCGAGCTTCGTCTGTCAGCGGCAGCTTCCTGCCTAGGAGCGCTTCTGCTCGCTGCAACAATTGATCGAGCGCGCCATCATCCAGGCGCTTCAGTACGAACACTTGGGCGCGCGACAAGAGCGCCGCGTTGATCTCGAAACTCGGGTTCTCGGTGGTGGCGCCGACGAGGGTCACGACGCCCTGCTCGACATAGGGCAAGAACCCATCTTGCTGCGCACGGTTGAAACGATGGATTTCATCCACGAACAGCAATGTGGACTTGCCGGAGGCGCGCCGGCCGCGCGCCGTCTCGAAGGCCTTCTTCAGATCGGCGACGCCTGAGAACACTGCGCTGATCTGCTGAAACTCGAGGCCGGTCTCTTCGGCGAGCAAGCGCGCGATCGTGGTTTTGCCGACGCCCGGCGGGCCCCACAAAATCATGGACGCCAAGCGCCTCTGCGCCACCATCCGTCCGATCGGACCTTGCGGCTTCAGCAGGTGATCTTGGCCGACCACTTCATCGAGTTTGCGCGGACGCAACCGCTCGGCCAGGGGCGTCGGGGCGCCCTGATCCAGGCCTGCGGCTTCGAACAAATCGCTCATGTTCGCAACATAGGCCTTCTCGAAGCGAGAGACGACCTAGTCGTCGAGACCTAGAAGCGAAGCTCAGCCCGCTGACCGTTGCGCTCGACGCCGATGACCCAGGTCCGAGATTGCGCCATGGCGCGATCAAGCTGGGCAGCGTCGCGGATTTGCGCGCCGTTCACTTCGTCGATGATGTCTCCGGGGCGGAAACCGATGCGCGCGGCGACACCGCGCGTGTCCAAGGCCTGGATGAATACGCCGTCCGCAAATGGATCGAGGCCGGAGGCTTCGGCTGTGGCAGGGGTCAAGCTCACGACGCGCGCTCCAGAAAGCGGGTGACGGCCCGAAAGCTCACGCGGGTCTGGCGCGCCGCCGGGAGGGGCTTCGGCATTGGCTGTGATGGTCACTTCCCGCCCATCGCGCAACAGCACGAGCGGAACGCGCGCGCCGGGACGTTGCGTCGCAAATTGGTAGCGGACGGCGCCTTCGTCGCGCACTTCGATACCGGCGACGCGCAAGATAACGTCACCAGTGCGCAGCCCCGCGCGCTCACCGGCGGCGCGGGGATAAAGATCGCTTACGAGCACGCCTTCAGGGCGCGGCAGACCAAGCGCTCGCGCTTGCTCTTGCGTCACGGCTTGCATGCGCGCGCCAAGCCACGGGCGAATGACTGTGCGTCCACCAGAGACGGCAGATTCAACGACGCGGCGCACCATTTCGGCGGGAATGGCAAAGCCGATTCCGTTCGATCCGCCGGTTTCGGAGAAAATCGCGCTGTTGATGCCCACGAGCGAGCCGCTCATGTCGACGAGTGCGCCACCGGAATTGCCGCGGTTAATCGCGGCGTCCGTCTGGATGAAGAACGCGTAGTCGGAAATGCCAACGTCGGTGCGCGCCAAAGCTGAGATGATGCCGCTCGTTACGGTTTGTTCGAGCCCATACGGGTTGCCGATCGCGAGAACGAGGTCGCCAACTTGGAGATTGCTCTGTGTGTTCGCAAACGCAAGGGTCGGCAGGCGTTCGCCGTTCGTATTGATGCGCAACACCGCAAGATCAACCCGCTGATCTGCGAGTACGAGTTCTGCGTCGAACTCACGGCGATCGGAGAGCACGACCTTCAGCGATTGCGCGCCGTCGATGACGTGGTTGTTTGTAACGATGATGCCGTCTTCGCGGACGATGACCCCAGAGCCGAGTGAGTTCTCGACGCGCGGAGCGCTGAAGCGCCCGAAGAACGGATCGCGCGCCATCGAGCGGGAAACGCGTTGCGCATAGACGTTCACGACCGCAGGGCCAGCACGCGCCGCCACCGGGGCGAACGAAAGCTGCACCTCGCCGCGGCCCGAAGGCGCCGTGCGAACGAGCGGCTGCGCCTGCACCAGCTGCAGTTGCGGCTCGTCATTTGAGGCCGGGATCTGGCGCTCTGTCGCCATCGGGGCAACGGCCAAGGCGCCGCCGGCGAAGCCAGCGACAAGCGCTGCGTACGGAGACGCTTTCAAGAGAGTGGAACGCGTAAATTTCATGGGTCCGCCGCCTCGACAAATCGCTGCCGGATCATGCGCCGGGACGGGGCAGAAACATGGCGAAACTCAGGGGCGCGCGACGATCCGGGCAGCCAAAGCGGCCAACAGCGCGCGCCAATGTTCGCTGAGGCGCATCTGCGTGGCGGCCAACGGGAAGCCATGCCTTGCGACGTGGTCTTGAGGGATCATATCCCATCCCCGATGCTCGACCGTGACGCGCGTTTCATCGCCGACAGGCTCGAAACGAATTTCCACGGTCGTCACCTGATCCGCCGCGAAGGTCGCGGCGCGCCACGTGAAAGCCAACCGCTCGCCTGGCCGCCAAGCGCTAACACGGCCAATCTCAAAGACCGTGCCATTCGGAAGGTCCGTGACGAGACGCCCGCCTTGCCCTGCCTCGAACCGCAACACGCCGTCACCGCGCGGCGTGAGCGCGAACAAGCCGTTTGGCCGCCACCACGTGGCGATATCTTGTGTGAAAGCGTCAAAGGCCTCCTGTGGTGTTGCCTTCACACGCAACGAGACGATGACGGCGCTCATTTGCGCTTTTTCTCTATGTGCGCCTTGAACGACGCGAGCTGATCGCTCCACATCCGCTCGGTGTCCGCCAGCCACTTCTTCAGGTCAGCCATCGCGCCTTCCTTCAGCGTGTATATCCGCACCCGCGCATCGAACTCAGGATGGGTTTCCTCCACGAGGCCGCACTGCTTCAGCTCCCGCAAATGCCGGCTCATAGCGGGCGCAGGCAGGCCCAATGCCTCAGCAAGCTCGCCGGCGCGACGCGGCCGCTGGCCCAGCAGCTCGACCGCGCGTCGCCGATGTGGGTCAGCGAGCGCAGCGAGTGTTTGATCTATCGAACGCCTCACAGGCTGGTTTGCGTTCGCATGCCGCCACCGGCGGCCTTGTCCCATTCGGCAGGCGTCATTTCCTGAACCGTCACGCCGAACGTCCAAATGTGGCCCTCGCCGTCACGCGCACGGTAGGTGCGATCGCCGTAGAACTGCGTCGATGGCTCTTGCATGATCTCAGCGCCGGCTTTTCGCGCGCGTCCACAATGGGCGTCGATGTCTTCACCACGCGTCAGTTGAACGTGCACGGTTTGGGTGTTCTTTCCGCCTAAAGACTTGGGGCTCTTGTGATCGGCGCTCCACTCATTGCCGATCATCACGACGCTATCGCCGTATTTCATCTCAGAATGGGCGATGTTGTCGTTCTCATCGAGAATGACCATTAGCGGCTCGAAGCCGAACGCCTCCTCCAGCCAACGAAATGCGGTCTTTGGGTCCCCATAACATACGGCGCTCGAAAGACCTTTGGGACGGTAGAAATCCGACATCTCGATCTCCTGCTAAATCGTGCAATATTTCTACATTTTCGCAAATATCGAGTCAAGCGCGCGAAAATGAAAAGCGGCGCCACTTTCGTGACGCCGCTTGGTTCAAAGCTCTTTCGAGCGAAGGATCAGTTGTCGGTGTAGATAGCTTCCGGGCGCGGGCCGCTATCTTGGCCAAGAGCGCTTTCATCGCGATCAACAAGTTCGATCACCGCGAGGGGAGCGTTGTCGCCATGGCGGAAGCCCGCCTTCAGCACGCGCGTGTAGCCGCCCGCACGAGCCTTGTAGCGCGGCGCAAGCGTCTCGAAGAGCTTCTTGGTTTGGGTCTCATCGCGCATGCGCGAGAGCACCAGACGGCGCGATCCGAGATCACCCTTCTTGGCGAGCGTCACGAGACGCTCAAACACCGGGCGAAGGGCCTTGGCCTTCGGCAGCGTGGTCACGATTTGCTCGTGCTTGATCAGCGAGGCCGCCATGTTGGCGAACATCGCCTGGCGGTGGCTGGCGGTGCGGCCGAGCTTCTTGTGTCCTGAACCGTGACGCATTGTCTTTTCCTCGCCGGCTTAAACGCCGGCTCTCCGTTAGATTTGGTCTTCGTACTTCTTGGCGAGATCTTCGATGTTGTCCGGCGGCCAGTTCTCGACCGCCATACCCAGATGAAGGCCCATCGAGGCGAGGACTTCTTTGATCTCGTTCAGCGACTTGCGGCCGAAGTTCGGAGTGCGAAGCATTTCGCCTTCCGACTTTTGGATCAGATCGCCGATGTAAACGATGTTGTCGTTCTTCAAGCAATTGGCCGAGCGAACGCTGAGTTCGAGTTCGTCGACTTTCTTGAGCAGAGCCGGGTTGAACGGGAGGTCCGGCTTGTCGCCGCCTTCCTTCTTCTGCTTCGGCTCTTCGAAGGTGATGAACACTTGCAGCTGGTCCTGCAGAATACGCGCGGCGTACGCGATCGCATCTTCCGGACGCACAGCGCCGTTGGTCTCAACTTCAATGATAAGCTTGTCGTAATCGAGAACCTGACCTTCGCGGGTGTTCTCAACGCGATAGGCAACGCGGCGAACCGGCGAGTAGATCGAGTCGATGGCGATGAGGCCGATCGGCGCGTCGTCGGGACGATTTTGTTCGGCCGGGACGTAGCCCTTGCCGTTGTTGATCGTCAGCTCCATGCGCAGGTTCGCGCCGTCGTCCAGCGTGCAGATCACGTGGTCGGGGTTCAAGATCTCCATATCGGAAACCGTCTGAATGTCGCTGGCCTTCACTTCGCCCGGGCCGGTCTTCGTCAGCATCACGCGCTTTGGACCTTCGCCGCGCATGCGGATCGCGACTTGCTTCAGGTTCAGCACGATGTCGGTGACATCTTCACGAACGCCTTGGATCGAGCTGAACTCGTGGACGACGCCGTCGATTTGCACCGACGTGATCGCCGCGCCTTGCAGCGACGACAGCAGCACGCGACGCAGCGCGTTGCCGAGCGTCAGGCCAAAGCCCCGCTCCAGCGGTTCCGCAATCAAAGTGCCACGCTTGGACGCGTCGTACGCGTGCTCAATGACGGGCTTCTTCGGGCGGATCAGTTCAAGCCAATTTTTTTCGATCGACATTCATCGCTCTCAATCAAACGGCGCAGCGAAGGAGGCGCGCGCCACTTACAGTATTCCGTTTAGACGCGACGGCGCTTCGGCGGACGGCACCCGTTGTGCGGGATCGGCGTCACGTCGCGGATCGACGTCACGGTGAAGCCAACAGCTTGCAGAGCACGAAGTGCGCTTTCGCGCCCCGAACCCGGGCCAGACACGTTCACTTCGAGCGTGCGCATGCCGTGCTCCATCGCCTTGCGGCCTGCATCTTCAGCGGCGACTTGCGCAGCGTACGGCGTCGACTTACGCGAGCCCTTAAAGCCCATCGTGCCGGCGCTCGACCAGGAGATCGTGTTGCCTTGCGCATCAGCGATCGTGATCATCGTGTTGTTGAACGATGCATTCACGTGCGCGACGCCCGTGACGATGTTCTTACGTTCACGCTTCTTAACGCGCGTGGATTCCTTAGCCATTGCGGCGTGTCCTTACTTCTTGGTCGCTTGTTTCTTGCCGGCGATTGCTTTCGCCGGACCTTTGCGCGTGCGCGCGTTCGTGTGCGTGCGTTGGCCGCGAACCGGCAGGCCACGGCGGTGACGCAGGCCACGATAGCAGCCGAGGTCCATCAGGCGCTTGATGTTCGTTGCGGTCTCGCGACGAAGATCGCCCTCAACCGTGTAGTCACGATCGATGGTCTCGCGGATTTGGAGAACTTCAGCGTCGGTGAGCTCGCTCACGCGGCGCTCCGGCGTGATGCCGACCTTCTCAGTGATTTCTTTGGCGTAGTGCTGGCCGATCCCATGGATGTACTGCAGCGCGATGACGACGCGCTTCTGGGTCGGAATGTTTACGCCGGCGATACGAGCCATGTTGGCGGTGCTCCAAAACGCAATAGGCGCGACGCCTCCAGACCGTCTGGTCTGGGGAGCATCGCGCGTTGGGTGTTCGCGAAGTTGGCGGTTATAGCGGGGCGAAATGCCGCGTCAACCGGCGGAAACGCGATCCTGTTGCGGCGTTTCGGCCGCCTCGGAAGCGTCAAATCGTGCGCGGGCGGCCTCGATACAAGGGGTATGCTGAATGGCCCACTGCCCGAGGGCCGAAACCGGGATGAGGAGGTCCCTGCCCAGCTCGGTCAGCGCGTAATCGACCCGTGGGGGCACGGTCGGCGTCACGGTTCGACTGACGAGCCCATCGCGCTCCAGATTGCGGAGCGTCAGAGTCAGCATCCGCTGGGAAATACCCCCTATGATCCGTTTGATCTCATTGAACCGGCGCGGCCCCTCACCCAGGCGCTGGATGATCAGCACGCTCCATTTATCCCCTATACGCTGCAAAATGGCGCTGACCGCCCGGCAATCATGGGACTGGATGTCGGAAACAACGCTGTGACCTGGTGAGGTCTGTGTGCGTTCTTGAGCTGCTCTCATAGGCACTCATATAGCCCTAGTTACCAACCGTTACTAGGGAATCATAAATGACCACCAAAGTCGCCGTCGTCGTCGGCAGCCTGCGCAAGGGCTCAGTAAACCGGATATTCGCCCAAGCGTTGGCGAAGGTCGCGCGCCCGAAACTGGACCTCCAAATCGTCGAGATCGGCGAACTGCCGCTCTACGATCAAGATCTTGAGGGTGAGCTTCCGGCGCCGGTCATCCGCTTCAAGCAGCAGATCGAAAGCGCTGACGCGGTGCTGTTCGTCACGCCCGAGTTCAACCGCTCATTTTCGGCGGCGCTGAAAAACGCGATCGAATGGGGTTCACGCCCATGGGGCAAGAATTCCTGGGCCGGCAAACCGGCGGCCATCGTCGGCGCAACGCTTGGCGCGGTTGGCACCGCTGCAGCGCAATCGCAGCTTCGCTCTGTCGTCAGCGCCACGGGCGCAGCGCTCACGGTGCAGCCCGAAATCTATTTGAACTATCGCGACGGCCTGATCGTCGATGGCGAGATCACGGACGAAAGCTTGCGCGGCGTGCTCGTCGACTGGTCGGCAAAGTTCGCAGATTGGATCGCGCGCCTACGCGCGCCAGCACTGACGTTCTAACGAGCGTCGATCGCGGCGGCGATGGACGTGGCCACATCCTCGATGCCGGCCATGCCGTCGACGCCGCGAAGCTTGTTCTTCTGCTCGTAGTAAGGAATGAGCGGCGCGGTTTGAGCGAGATACGCGTTCAAACGAACTTTGTAGCTTTCAGGATTGTCGTCGGCTCTGCCTTCTTCGGCAAAGCGCTTAGCGACACGATCGAGCAATTGCTGCGAGTCCACTTCAAGCTGCACGACGCGATCGATCTGCTTGCCGTGGCGGGCAAGCATGGCATCGAGCGCTTCTGCTTGCGCGACCGTGCGCGGAAACCCGTCGAAAATGAAACCGGGCGCCGTCTTGTTCTGCGCGAGCGCATCTTCGATCAACGCAATCACGATCTCGTCCGAGACGAGCGAGCCGGAATCCATGATCGCGGCGACCTTCTGACCAAGCTCCGAGCCCGACTTCCGCGCTGCGCGCAGCATGTCGCCGGTTGAAAGCTGTACGTATCCCCGTTCGGCGGTGAGACGCTTGGCTTGGGTGCCTTTACCAGCGGCCGGTGGCCCGAACAGGATCAGGTTCATTTCTTGGTGATCCCGCCGCCCGAGCCACGCAGCTTTGAGCGCTTGATGAGACCTTCGTACTGGTGCGCGACCAAGTGCGACTGAATTTGTGCAACCGTATCCAGCGTCACTGAGATAACGATGAGGATCGAGGTGCCGCCGAGATAGAAGGGCACCGCGTAGTACGCGATCAGAATCTCCGGCAGCAAACACACTGCGGTGATGTAGGCGGCGCCGATAACTGTGAGGCGTGTCAGCACGTAATCGAGATATTCGGCCGTCTTTTTGCCTGGACGAATGCCCGGCAGGAAGCCGCCGTATTTGCGCAGGTTGTCCGCGGTTTCTTCCGGATTGAAAACGATCGAAGTGTAGAAGAAGCAGAAGAAAATGATGCCGACGGCGTAGAGCATCATGTGGCCCGGCTGACCGTAGCCGATAAAGCCTTGAAGTTGGCTCACCCACTCCGGCGCATTGGCCCCCATGCCCATGAAGCCAATCACCGTTGTCGGCAGCATCAATAGCGATGACGCAAAGATCGGCGGGATAACGCCGGCGGTATTGATTTTCAGCGGCAGGAATGAGCTTTCGCCCATGAACATGCGATTGCCCTGCTGGCGCTTCGGGTACTGCACCACAAGGCGTCGCTGCGAGCGTTCAATGAAGACCACGAACACGATGACCGCGAGCATCGCGGCGGCGATCATGAAGAGGCCAAACGGGTTGACGTCTCCCGTGCGCGCGAGCGCAAGCGACTGCATCACGATGCGCGGCATCTCCGCGACGATGCCGGCGAAGATGATCAGCGAGATGCCGTTGCCGACGCCGCGCGCCGTCACCTGCTCACCGAGCCACATCAGGAACATCGTGCCCCCCGTCAGCGTAATGACGGTGGACGCGACGAAGAACCAGCCAGGATTGGTGACCACACCGGCGCTCGACTGCAGGCCAACAGCGATGCCGTAAGACTGCACAATCGCCAGAACCAGCGTCAGGTAGCGCGTGTACTGGTTGATCTGCTTGCGGCCGACTTCACCCTCTTTCTTCAAGCGCTCAAGCGACGGAATCGACGTCGACAACAGCTGCATGATGATCGAGGACGAAATGTACGGCATCACGTTCAGCGCGAAGATCGCCATACGCTCCACGGCGCCGCCGGAGAACGTGTTGAACATGCCGAGAATGCCGCCGGCCTGAGTTTGAAACGCCTGCGCGAACGCAGCCGGATCAATGCCGGGGATCGGGATGAATGTGCCGATGCGATAAACGATCAGCGCAATGATGGTGTACCAAATGCGCTTTTGAAGCTCTGTCGCCTTGGCGAACGCCGCAAAGTTGATGTTTGCGGCAAGCTGTTCTGCGGCTGATGCCATGTGGGCGCGCTGCTCCGAATGTTATCCGGCGAGGCCGGAATACTCCCCCGTCCGGAGAGCGAACCTTAGGCTGCTGCTTCTTCCGCCGCAGGCGGATTAAGCAGCGTCACCTTACCGCCGGCCTTTTCCACGGCAGCGATAGCTGCAGCGGAGGCGCCAGAAACGGTGATGTTCACTTTGGCTTTCAGCTCCCCGCGCGCAAGGAGGCGCACGCCGTCTTTCTTGCGGCGCAGGACGCCAGCTTCCACCAGCGTATCCTCGGTAATCTCGTTCTTTGCGTCGATCTTCTTGTTATCGATCGCATTTTGCAGCGTCGCCAGATTAATCCACTGCGTCTTCTTGCTGTTGAGCGCGTTGAAGCCGCGCTTCGGCATACGCATGTGGAGCGGCATCTGACCGCCTTCGAAACCATTGATCGACACGCCGCGACGGGACTTTTGTCCCTTCACGCCACGTCCGCCGGTCTTGCCCTTGCCGGAGCCGACGCCGCGTCCAACGCGCATCAGCTTCTTGGTTGAGCCCGGATTATCGGCCAGTTCGTTCAGTTTCATCGTACTTGCTCCGACGGCGAGGCCGTCTGTTATTTCACGACTTCGACCAAGTGGGCGACTTTGCGGATCATGCCTTGGATCGAAGGCGTATCCTCAAGCTCAACAACTTGGTTGGCGCGCTTCAGGCCGAGGCCGAGAAGCGTGGTGCGTTGATCGTATTCGCGGCGGATCGGGCTGCCAGTGCGGCGAACCTTAATCGTGCCGCCAGCGGCTTTCTTTTTAGCGGTCGCCATCTATCAACCCTCCGCCGGCACTTCGCCGAGGCTCGCGCCATCCTTACGGCGGCCGACCAGATCGGCGACCTTCAGGCCACGGCGGTTCGCAACTTGGCGCGGCGAGCTTTGTTCTTTCAATGCGTCGATCGTGGCGCGCACCATGTTGTAGGGGTTCGACGAACCCTTCGACTTGGCGACGACATCGGAGACGCCCAACACTTCGAGCACAGCGCGCATCGGACCACCGGCGATCAAACCAGTACCGGCCGGCGCTGCACGCAGCATGACCTTGCCCGCACCCCAACGGCCGTTGCCGTCATGGTGCAGCGTGCGACCTTCGCGAAGCGGAACGCGCACGAGCGACTTCTTGGCCTCTTCAGTCGCCTTGCGGATGGCTTCCGGCACTTCGCGCGCCTTGCCGTGACCGAAGCCAACGCGGCCCTTCTTGTCGCCGACGACGACGAGCGCTGCGAACGCAAAGTTCTTACCGCCCTTCACGACTTTCGCGACGCGGTTGATGGCGACGAGTTTGTCGACCAGTTCGCCTTCCGCGCGCTCTTCAGGACCTGCGTTGCGGTTGCGGTCATCGCGACGCGGGCCACGGCCTTGGCCGCCACCCGGACCACGTCCGCCGCCTGGGCCACCCGGACCACGGCCAGCGCCACCACCTGGGCCACCGCGGCGTGGGCCGCGCGAGCCACGAGCGGGTCGCTGATCTGAACCTGGTGCGTCGGCCGGCGGGCCGCCTGCGGTTTCGTCCGTCATCTCAGCTTCCTCAGAATTCGAGTCCGCCCTCACGGGCGGCGTCGGCCAGGGCTTTTACCCGGCCATGGAATACATAACGACCGCGATCGAACACGACCGACTTCCTGCCGGCGGCGATCGCACGTTCTGCGATGAGCTTGCCAACAGCAGCGGCGCCTTCTTTGTTCGAGCTCTTCGCCTTCACGGCTTCTTCAAGCGTCGAAGCGGAAGCGACGGTCACGCCCTTCTCATCGTCGATCAGCTGCGCCGAAATGTGCTTCAACGAGCGGAAGACGGAAAGACGAAGGCGTCCTTCGCCAGCCAACTTCTTCAGCCGGCTGCGATTGCGCTGGGCGCGGCGCTCAGTGGGATTAAGCTTGCGGACCATGGCTTACTTCTTCTTGCCTTCCTTGCGGCGGATGTACTCGCCGGCATAGCGCACGCCCTTGCCCTTATAGGGCTCCGGCGGACGGTAGGAGCGGATTTCGGCGGCGGCTTGGCCGACGACTTGCGGATCAACGCCGCTGACCTTGATTTCGGTCGGCTTCGGAACCGCGATCGTGATGCCTTCCGGCGGCTGGTAGATGATCTCGTGGCTGTAGCCGAGTTGCATCTGCAGATTCTTGCCCTGCATCGCTGCTCGATAGCCGACGCCAGTCATTTCCAGGTTCTTTTCGAACCCTTCGGTGACGCCCTTCACGTTGTTCGCAAGAACAGCGCGCGTCGTGCCCCACAGCGCGCGGGCGCGCGTGGTTTCGTGACGCGGCTTTACCGAGAGCTCGCCGTTGCCGAACGCGACTTCGACATCGTCGTGCGCGCGGAAGTTCAGCGTGCCCTTCGGGCCTTTAACGCTCACGTCCTGGCCCTTCACCGTGATGGTGACGCCATTGGGAGCCGGGATCGGTCTTTTACCGAGGCGGGACATCTTAGTAGACCTCGCAGAGGACTTCGCCGCCCACGTTCGCGTCACGAGCAGCGTTGTCGCTCATCACGCCCTTAGGGGTCGAGATGATCGAAATGCCGAGGCCGTTACGGACGAGGCGAAGATCTTTGATCGAAGAATAGACACGGCGGCCCGGCTTCGAAACGCGCGTGATCTCGTGGATCGCCGGCGCGCCTTCGAAATACTTCAGCTCGATCTCGAGTTCCTTGCGGCCCTCTTTTTCGATCTCACGGAAGTCGCGGATGTAGCCTTCATCCTTCAAAACTTGAAGAACGCGCGTGCGGAGCGTCGAAGCCGGCGAAAGCGTCTTCGAACGGCCACGCAGATGGGCGTTGCGGATGCGGGTGATCAGATCGCCGACAGGATCGTTGATGTTCATCTATCGACGCTCCCTTACCAGCTCGACTTGACCATGCCCGGGATCTGGCCGTTCGAGGCCAGTTCACGGAGCGCGATACGCGAGAGTTTCAGCTTGCGATAAAACGCGCGCGGACGACCGGTGAGCTCGCAGCGATTGCGAACACGCGTCGGCGACGAGTTGCGCGGCAGTTGCGCCAGCTTCAAGCGGGCGGCGAAACGCTCTTCCAACGGAAGGTCTTCGTTCAGCGCAGTGGCGCGCAGCTTGGCGCGGCGAGCTGCGAACTGCTTCGAAAGCCGTTCACGCTTCTTGTTGCGTTCAATTGAACTGGTCTTGGCCATACTCTCTACTCTCTCCCGGTGCGTTCTGGGGTGGATCGCTTGCGGCGATCAGTTCCGGAACGGGAAATCGAATTCTTTCAACAAAGCCTTGGCTTCGTCGTCGGTGCGCGCGGTGGTGCAAACGACGATATCAAGACCCCAAATCTGATCGATTTGGTCGTAATTGATTTCAGGAAACACGATGTGTTCCTTGATGCCCATGGCGTAGTTGCCACGGCCATCGAAACTCTTGCCGTTCAGGCCACGGAAGTCCTTCACGCGCGGGAGCGCGATCGTGACCAGGCGGTCCAAGAACTCGTACATTTGATCTTTGCGAAGCGTGACCTTCGCGCCGATACTCATGCCTTCGCGAAGCTTGAATGCCGCGATCGACTTGCGTGCCTTGGTAGCCACCGGCTTTTGACCGGAGATGGCTGTGAGCGCTTCGATCGCTGACGTCAGTTTCTTGGAGTCCGCGGTGGCTTCGCCGACCCCCATGTTCAGCACGATCTTCTCGAGACGCGGTATCTGCATCTCATTCGTGTACTTGAACTCGTTCTTCAGCTTGGCGCGAATTTCCTTGCTGTAGCGTTCTTTCAAACGCGGCGTGTAGCCAGCCGGCTTTGCCTCACGCGGCTTTCCAGCGCCGGCAGCAGCCTTCGCTTTCTTTTCCGCTGCAGCCGCTTTGGCCTTCGCGCCCTTATCTGCAGGCGACTCAGACATCGATTTCAACTCCCGAGCCCTTGGCCACGCGGACCTTCACGCCCTTGTCGTTCGTCTTGAAACCAACGCGCGTCGGCTTGCCCGTCTTCGGGTCACGCAGAGCGACATTGGAGATATGAAGCGAGGCTTCCTTCGCGATCACGCCGCCGTTCGGATGCGTGACATTCGGCGCCGTGTGGCGCTTCACGAGGTTGAGGCCTTCAACGACGACGCGTTCTTCCTTCGGCAGCACTTTCAGAACACGGCCCGAGCGACCCTTGTCCTTGCCGGCGATGATGATGACGGTGTCGTCTTTTTTAATGCGGGCGGTCATTTAGAGAACCTCCGGCGCGAGCGAGATGATCTTCATCTGGTTCTTCGCGCGCAGTTCGCGCGGCACCGGTCCGAAGATACGCGTGCCGATCGGCTCGCCTTGGTTGTTAATCAGAACCGCAGCGTTCGAGTCGAAGCGAATGGTCGAGCCGTCCTTGCGCTTGATGTCTTTCGAAACGCGCACGACGATGGCTTTGCGAACGTCGCCCTTCTTAACGCGGCCGCGCGGCATCGCTTCCTTGACGGAAACGACGATGATGTCGCCCACGGTGGCGTAGCGGCGCTTCGAGCCACCAAGCACCTTGATGCACATCACGCGCTTGGCGCCGGAATTGTCGGCGACCTCGAGGTTGGTTTGCATCTGGATCATGGCATCATGCTCCGACGCGGCCGACGACTTCCCAGCGTTTCAGCTTGGACTTCGGCGGGCATTCTTGAATCTCGACCTTTTCGCCGGTCTTGAAGGCGTTGGCTTCGTCATGGGCGTGGAACTTCGCCGACCGACGAACCGTCTTCTTCAGGAGCGGGTGCAGATAGGTGCGTTCCACCTGCACGACGACAGTCTTGTCGCCCTTATCGCTCACAATCGTTCCCTGCATCACGCGGCGCGGCATGGCTTAAACTTTCGCTTTCGGTGACTTCTCACGCAGCACCGTCTTCGTGCGCGCGATAGCGCGACGAACTTCGCGGATGCGCGAGGACTTTTCGAGTTGGCCGGTCGCTTGCTGGAAGCGCAGGTTGAACTGCTCCTTCTTCAGCGAGGAGAGTTCGTCCTTCAGAGCGGCGGCGTCCTTTTCACGGACGGATTTGACGTCTTGGCTTGCCATAATCAGAGGCCCTCAATCCGAGCGACGATCTTGGTGCGAACCGACAGCTTCGCGGCGCCGAGACGCAGCGACTCTCGCGCAACCGTTTCCGGCACGCCGTCGATTTCGAACATGATCCGGCCAGGCGCGACGCGCGCGGCCCAAAACTCAACCGCGCCCTTGCCCTTACCCATGCGGACTTCGACCGGCTTTTGCGAAACCGGCACGTCCGGGAAGATTCGGATCCACACGCGACCTTGGCGCTTCATTTCGCGCGTGATGGCGCGACGAGCAGCTTCGATCTCACGCGCGTTGACGCGGTTCGGTTCAAGCGCCTTCAGGCCAAACTGGCCAAAGTTGAGAGCGCTGCCACCCTTGGTGTTCCCTTTGATGCGGCCCTTATGGGCACGCCGGAACTTGGTTTTCTTCGGCTGCATCATGGTGGGTTATGCCTCCGACTCTGAGCCAGCTTCATCACGCGACGGGCGGCGGCCACGACGCGGACGGTCGCCCGGCGGACGATCTTCGCGCGGGCCACGCGGGCCACGGTCATCGCGATCGCGACGCTCACGGCTCTCGCCGGTTTCGAGCGAACGCTTATCTTGCGCCATCGGATCGTGCTCAAGGATCTCGCCTTTGAAGACCCAAACCTTCACGCCGATCTTGCCGTACGCGGTGTCGGCTTCGGTGAAGCCGTAATCGACGTCAGCACGCAGCGTGTGCAACGGCACGCGGCCTTCGCGATACCATTCCATGCGCGCGATTTCTGCGCCGCCGAGACGGCCCGAAACGTTGATGCGGATGCCTTGCGCGCCGAGGCGCATGGCCGACTGCATCGCGCGCTTCATGGCGCGGCGGAACGCAACGCGACGCTCGAGCTGCTGGGCGACGCCTTCGGCGACCAGCATAGCGTCGGTTTCCGGCTTGCGGACTTCAACGAGGTTCAAGTGAACCTCGGCGCCAGGCGCCATCTTCGCGAGTTCCTTGCGGAGCTTCTCGATGTCAGCGCCCTTCTTGCCGATGACGACGCCCGGCTTTGCGGTGTGAACCGTGACGCGGCACTTCTTCAGCGGACGCTCGATGATGATTTTCGAGATGCCGGCGGCATTCAGCTTCTCGCGAAGGAATGCGCGGATCTTGATGTCTTCGTGGAGGAGACGCGCGTAGTCCTTTGTGTTGGCGTACCAACGCGAATCCCACGTGCGGTTCACGCCCAGGCGCAGACCGATCGGATTGACTTTCTGACCCATTAGGCGGCCTCAGCTTTTTCGGGCTGCTTGGTCGTATCGCGCAGCACGATGGTGAGTTGAGAGAACATTTTTTCGATGCGAACGCCGCGACCACGAGCGCGCGTGTGCATGCGCTTCATCGTGATGTTCTTGCCGACGTGCGCTTGCGCAACCACAAGACCGTCGACGTCGAGGCCGTGATTGTTTTCGGCGTTATCGATCGCCGACTTCAGGCACTTCAGCACGTCCTTGGCGATGCGCTTTTGGCTAAAGCGCAGCTCGTTCACGGCCTTCTCAGCCGAGAGACCACGGATCGACTGAGCGACCAAATTCAGCTTTTGCGGGCTGATGCGGAGCGTGCGCAGAATCGCCTTCGCTTCGTTCGAAGCTTCGCGGCGGCGATTCTTGCCCTCCGGCGTGCGCTGCTTTTCTGAGGCGGCGATCATGGCTTACTTCCTCTTCGCCTTCTTATCGGCGCCGTGGCCGAAATAGTTCCGCGTCGGCGCGAACTCGCCGAGCTTGTGGCCGACCATGTCTTCGCTCACGAGCACCGGCGTGAATTGCTTGCCGTTGTGAACTTGGAACGTGAGGCCGACGAATTGCGGCATGATGGTGGAGCGGCGCGACCAGGTTTTGATCTGCTCACGACGGCCTGAGCCTGCAGCCTTTTCGGCCTTGGCGATGAGATAACCGTCGACGAACGGGCCTTTCCAAACAGAACGCGGCATCTGGATTAGCTCACTTTCTTCGAGTGACGACGACGGATGATCAGACGATCCGACGGCTTGGTTTTGCGGGTCTTCGGACCGCGGGTTTTCTTGCCCCAAGGCGTGACCGGGTGACGGCCGCCTGAGGTTTTGCCTTCACCACCACCGTGGGGGTGATCGACCGGGTTCATGGCGACGCCGCGAACGCTGGGCTTGCGGCCAAGCCACTTCGTGCGGCCAGCCTTGCCCCAGACTTCGTTCATGTTGTCGGGGTTCGACACAGCGCCGATCGTGGCCATGCAAACGTCCTGAACCATACGCACTTCGCCGGAAGCCATGCGGAGCTGGGCGAAGCCAGCATCACGGCCAACGACTTGAGCGTAGGTGCCGGCCGAGCGCGCCATTTGGGCGCCCTTCAACGGCTTCAACTCGATGTTGTGAACGATTGTGCCGACCGGAATCGACTTCAACGGCATCGCGTTGCCGGGCTTCACGTCCACGCGCTCGTTGGCGACGACCGTGTCGCCGACCTTCAAGCGTTGCGGCGCGATGATGTAGGCCACTTCACCGTCGGTGTACTTGATGAGGGCGATCCAAGCCGTACGGTTCGGATCGTACTCAAGACGCTCGACCTTCGCTTCAACGCCCCACTTACGACGCTTAAAGTCGATCTTGCGGTAGGTGCGCTTGTGGCCGCCACCGGTGCGGAAAGCCGTCACGCGGCCAACGTTGTTGCGACCGCCGGACTTCGTCAGGCCTTCGGTCAACGCCTTTACCGGCTTGCCCTTGTGCAGCTCAGCGCGATCAACGATCACGAGCTGACGGCGACCCGGTGAGGTCGGGCGGAAAGTCTTCAACGCCATCTTAGAGCCCCGTCGTCACGTCAATTGAGTAACCGTCGAGCAGGGTCACGACCGCGTTCTTGTGGTCGGAGCGCTTGCCCGGCGTGCCGCGGAAGTTCTTCACCTTGCCTTTGCGGACGATGGTGTTCACCGCGCCCACTTTGACTTTGAAAAGAGCTTCGACAGCTTCCTTGATGTCCTTCTTCGTCGCCGTAAGCGGAACGCGGAAGACGACCTTGTTCTGCTCGGAAAGCAGAGTAGCCTTTTCCGTGATCACCGGCGCGATGATGGTGTCGTAATGTTTGTTGAGCGCGCTCATGCCGCGGCCCCTTCAGCTTCGGTTTTCTTCGCAGCGCGGTTCTTCGGCGCAGCTTCGGCCTTACCGGCCTTGTCCTTGAAACGCTCGTGGATCGCGTTCACGGCGTCTTGTGTCAGCACCAGCTTTTCGGCGCGCAGGATGTCGTAAACGTTGAGACCGGCGTTCGGCAGAACGTCGATGTACGGAATGTTGCGGGCGGCGCGAGCAACACCGGCGTCGACTTCGGCGCCAGCAATGAACAACGCCTTCTCCAGCTTCAGATTGCTCAGCGACTTCTTGAGCGCCGAGGTCTTGCCGTCCTTCACCGTCAACGCGTCGATCACGACGATATCGCCGGCATTCGCCTTGGCGGAGAGGGCGTGACGCAGAGCAAGCGCACGGAACTTCTTCGTCAGATCGTGCGTATAATCGCGCGGCAGACGATTGTGGGCGTGACCACCGCCGCGGAAGATCGGGGCGTTCTTCGCGCCGTGACGCGCTTGGCCAGTGCCCTTTTGCTTATAAAGCTTAGAGTGCGTGACCGAGACCTCACCGCGAGATTGCGTCTTGTGGGTGCCGGCGCGGCGCTTGGCGAGTTGATACTTCACCATACGCTGCAGGATGTCGGCGCGGACTTCCTTGATGCCAAAAATGGCGTCGTCCAGATCGATCGATCCGGCCGCCTTGGCGTCAAGAGTTTGGATATTGAGTTTCATGTCCGCCCTCACTCAGCCGCGGCTTGCGCTTGGCGAACGCCAGCAGGCTTCGGCGCTTCCTTCGGAAGCACGGCCTTCGCAGCGTCGCGCACTTCAACCCAGCCGCCGTCGGCGCCGGGCACTGCACCACGGACAAACAAAAGTCCGCGCTCGGCATCGACGCGGACGATTTGCAGATTTTGAACAGAGACGCGCTCGTCACCGAGGTGACCGGCCATCTTCTTGCCTTTGAAGACCTTGCCCGGATCCTGGCGTTGACCCGTCGAACCGTGCGAGCGGTGCGAGACCGAAACGCCGTGCGTGGCGCGGAGACCGCCGAAGTTCCAGCGCTTCATGGCGCCGGCGAAGCCCTTACCGACGCTTATGCCAGCGACATCAACCTTCTGGCCCGGAACGAAGTGTTCAGCAGAAATCAACGCACCGACCGGCAGAAGATTGTCTTCCGAAACGCGGAATTCGCGAACCACCGCCTTCGGCTCGACCTTGGCACGCGCAAACTGACCGCGTTCCGCAGCCGTCTTATTCTTTGCTTTCGTCGCGCCGGCAGCGAGTTGCACAGCATTATAGCCGTCGCCCTTGGCTTCACGAGCGGGCGCGCCGCCCTTGTCGTTCTTGCGCGACTTCTTCGGCTTCAGCGCAACGGCTTCGCCGGCAGAGTTTTTGTACTCTTCAGCGTTGACCGTGCGGCGGCCGACAACTTGGCAGCCAGCGAGATCGAGCACGGTCACCGGGATGTGTGCGTTGTCTTCACCGAAGACGCGCATCATGCCGACCTTGCGCGCGATGACGCCAGTGCGACGGGATTGTTCTTGAGCCATCGCTATCAACCCAGGACTTGGATTTGCACGTCGACGCCAGCTGACAGGTCGAGCTTCATCAGAGCATCGACCGTTTGCGGAGTCGGTTGGACGATATCGAGCACGCGCTTGAACGTGCGGATTTCAAATTGCTCGCGGCTCTTCTTGTCGACGTGAGGCGAACGGTTGACCGTGAACTTCTCGATGCGCGTCGGCAGCGGCACCGGGCCGATCACCGTTGCGCCCGTGCGCTTCGCCGTCGACACAATTTCCTTCGCCGACAGATCGAGCGTGCGGTGATCAAAGGCCTTGAGCCTGATCCGGATGTTTTGCTGCATCATCGCCAAAGTCTTCCCAAATTCTCTCGCGCCGCGACTTACGCCGCTGAACGCAAAACACGGCGGCGCGTCCGTTTTGGACCCACCGACGAGAAAAACGCCGCCCGAGACGGACGGCGCTATGAAAGAGTGGATCGCAAAAAACGCTGGTCTTACGGGGCTTTTACCCCGCCCGCTCAACCTCGCTTGTCCGAGGAAGCTGCCGCGTAGCTTGCGAACCGCGTCTAAGCATAAGCTTACAGCCGGCTCGAAGGGCGGTTTCCTATAGACGGGAAACCTGGGCGTCAAGGCGCGTTTTGCGCGGCTGTCATTGGCCTACGGATACCTCGCCGGAGCCAAAAACCTCCTGCCGGACAGAGCCGGATGCGGCTGGGGCGGAAACGCTGCCAGAACCTGCGATTTCCGCGTCAATATTGACGACTGGGGCGGTTACGTCGACGCTGCCCGAGCCCACGATCGATACGTTCAGATCTTGAACCGTCGCTGCAATCGACACATCGCCGGAGCCGGCAAGGTCGATACTTGCGATCGTGATCGCGCCACCGCGCACTGTAACAACGCCCGAACCGGCGGCGTCCGAATTCAGCTCGCCCGTCAACGAGGCCATCGTGACCGAGCCCGAGCCCGCGAGATCTATGGCGGCGCCACTTGCAATTGCTCCGGTAACCACGTCAGCTGATCCGGCTACGTCCGCGTCGAGGCTTTGGGCCGCGCCTGTGTTGACGTTGCCTGAACCGGCGATGTCCATGGAAAGGTCGCCCGCCACGTCGGCCACCGTGGTCGTACTGCAACCATTTACCTCAAGTGAGAGAGATTGAGTCGCGCCGATGTCGGTCGAGCCGGCGCCACTACGGTCGAGTTGAAGCGCGCGCGGTGTCCGTATTGTGATGCGGGGGAGTTCGGCGGCGTCGAATTCGCCATCCCCATACCCCCGAACACTGGCGGAACCCGCATCGCCGCAACCACGAACCCGGCCGCGCAATTGGCCGTCAATCACCACACGGCCATCGTCCGTGGCGACCGTCGGCATCGGCAGGACACCGGCCGTATTGTCGATCTCGACTGAGTAATCCTGGCGATCCTCAGGGATAATCGCAACTACGGCCGCAACGTTGCGAATACGAAGATCGCCGCCGGCGAACGCCTCAGCGGGCATCGAGCCGGGGCTGGTGGCTATGATCGCGGCCGTCCCGCGCCCGCCGTCATCATCGCCGACGTGGATACTGAAATTGGACCAGTTCGGGCCGCCAAACATGGCGCCGAGGCCAAAGAGGATCGCTACAGCGATCGCCAATACGAACACAAACCGTTCCATCCACGTCTCCCTCGCGCCGGTCAGGGCGATTTCATCCATTTAAGCAGATGCGCGCGCGCCAGCGTTTGGATGCGCCCGGCCTCCGGTTCAGGCAAGGGCGCGGAAAGCCCAGCACTCGGGGCCGCAGCGCGAAACGAAAAAGGGCCGCCCAATGGGCGGCCCTTCGTCTTAGCGCTGAGCGCTTCGAACTATTCGATGACCTTCGCCACGACGCCCGAACCGACGGTGCGACCGCCTTCGCGAATAGCGAAGCGGAGACCTTGGTCCATGGCGATCGGGTTGATGAGCTCGACGACCATCTTAATGTTGTCGCCAGGCATGACCATTTCGACGCCAGCCGGGAGCGCGACGATGCCCGTCACGTCCGTCGTACGGAAGTAAAATTGCGGACGATAGTTTGTGAAGAACGGCGTGTGACGGCCGCCTTCTTCCTTCGTCAGCACGTACACTTCGGCTTCGAACTTCTTGTGCGGCGTGATCGAACCCGGCTTGGCCAGAACCTGACCGCGCTCAACGCCTTCACGGTCAACGCCGCGGAGCAGCGCGCCGATGTTGTCGCCAGCTTGACCTTGATCGAGCAGCTTGCGGAACATTTCAACGCCGGTGCAGGTCGTCTTAACCGTCGGACGGATGCCGATGATTTCGATTTCCTCGCCAACCTTCACAACGCCCTTTTCGACGCGGCCCGTGACGACCGTGCCGCGACCCGAAATCGAGAACACGTCTTCGACCGGCATCAGGAACGGCATGTCCAGCGGACGCGCCGGCTGCGGGATGTAGGTGTCGACGGCGGTCATGAGGCTCATGATCGCGTCTTCGCCGATCGGCGCATCGCGGCCTTCGACGGCGGCGAGGGCTGAGCCCTTCACGATCGGGATATCATCGCCAGGGAAGTCGTACGACGAGAGTAGCTCGCGCACTTCCATTTCGACGAGGTCCAGCAGTTCCGCGTCGTCGACCATGTCGACCTTGTTCATAAACACGACCAGCGCCGGAACGCCGACCTGACGTGCGAGCAGGATGTGCTCGCGCGTTTGCGGCATCGGGCCGTCGGCGGCGGACACAACCAGGATGCCGCCGTCCATTTGGGCGGCGCCGGTGATCATGTTCTTCACGTAGTCAGCGTGGCCGGGGCAATCGACGTGCGCGTAGTGACGATCAGCCGTTTCGTACTCGACGTGCGCCGTGTTGATCGTGATGCCGCGGGCCTTTTCTTCCGGGGCAGCGTCGATGTCGGCGTACGCCATAGCCTTGGCGCCACCCTTCTTGGCCAGAACCATCGTGATGGCCGCTGTGAGCGTGGTCTTGCCGTGATCGACGTGGCCGATCGTGCCGATGTTGCAGTGCGGCTTTGTCCGCTCGAACTTTTCCTTGGCCATTGTGAGGTCCTGTCTCTCCGGCGTGTCAAATAGGTCGTCGGCGCTAAGGCCCAGCCGAAGCGCGCGTAAGGAGCGGGTCTTTAGCCGCACCTTCGCGCACGTCAAGCCCCGCAGCGCCTTGGAATGGCGATCCGGCGCGGCTAATGGTCATTCCGCGACGGTCGTCCGATGAGGACGCGAAATGGGAACGCGGTGCGAGGTTTCCAACCTCTAGTCCGCAGCTGTGCCCGCAACTGTAAGCGGCGAGCGCTACTGCCATCACGCCACTGGGTCGAAGACGTTGCGTCTTTGAGGCCTGGGAAGGCGGCAGAAGCGCGTTTGAGCCGCAAGCCAGGAGACCTGCCGCCGCAACGTCGCTCGTTCGCCCGGCCGGGTCCAGCCGACGAACCGGAACTCTCCGCTGCAGCGACGCGGGCGGCCCCGCGCGCTTTTGCGCCCCGCTTGTCGCTGCCATTGCGCGCCCACGGGGACGGGGCGTCGCGCAAAATGGGGACGCTCCTATGCGTTATCTCTACAAGCCTGCGCTGTTCGCGGCCGCGTCGTTTCTCGCCCTGCCCGCTTGCGCCGAAGAGGCAGACGATCTCGTCATCACCGCCACGCGACTGCCCAGCCACGCCGAAACGCTGCCCGCGGATGTCAAAGTCATCGACATCGAACAAGCGCAAAGCAGGGGCATCGACACCATCGCCGAGGCGCTGGCGGAGGCGCCGGGTTTAAATGTCAGCCAGAGTGGCGGAGCAGGACAGCAAGCCAGCCTTTTCTCCGGCGGCGCCAATTCGAACCACACACTCGTGCTCTTCGATGGGATGCGGCTCAACGACCCCTCTACTCCCGGCTCATCATTCGACGCCGGCCAGGACACTCTCGGCGCGCTTTTGCGCATCGAAGTCGTCCAAGGGCCGATGAGCGCCGTCTACGGCTCGGATGCGATCGGTGGCGTAGTGAACATCTTGCCGCGACACGGCGGCGCTGACCCACTCAACGGCCAGCTCGATGTTTGGGGGGGCTCGTTCAACACGCTGGCTGCGGCGGCCGGGATCAACGGCACGCTCGGAAGTTTGCGCTACGCGATTACGGGCGAAGGTTACGCCAGCGACGGCTACGACTTGGTGCCAGAGCGAATGGCTACCCGCACTGGCGATGCCGATGGTGCGGAATCCAGCACGTTCACCGGCGTTTTCGACCTCGACGTCACTGACGGATTTGCGCTCGACCTGCTCGTTCGCCATCGCGCGGCACGTGCTGATTTCGACGCATTTGAATACGAAAGCGCGTTTCCATTTCGAGAGTTCCGCACAGACGATCGTGACATCGAAATCTCGCAGAATGATCTGACTGTCGCCCGGTTAGGCGCCACGTGGCGTTTCAGCGACGCACTGTCGCTACGCGGAACGGGCGGGACGTTGGCGCAAGAGCGCGAGGAACGGAACGGCGGCGTGATAACATCCGCCTATGAGGGTGAACGCGGATTTGCTGATCTCACACTCGACTGGGTGACCGAGAATGCCGCGCTCGCCATCGGCATTGAAACTCAAACTGAGAAGGTAAACATCGACCAAGGTTTTACAACGGTCATCGCCGAGCAAGATCACGGCGGCGTCTTCGTCACCGCTCAGGGCGATCTCAACAACCTTACGCTCACAGCAGCAGCGCGCGTCGATGACTTCGACGGTTTTGGCGCAGAGACAACATGGCGCACCGGCGCCTCATTGGATGTGACCGATCAAGTGCGCCTGTACGCTTCGTACGGCACATCATTTCGCGCACCGACGCTCTACGAACGCTTTATCTATTTCGGCGATCCGAACCTCAACCCAGAGCGCGGCGCGGCATGGGAAGTCGGCGGCGATGCGCGCTTTGTCGCGTTCGGTGAAGGCGACGGCATTGTGTTGGGTTTAATCTATCGCAACGCGGAAATTGAGGAGCTGATCGATTTCAATTCGTTCTTCAGCTACGCCAACATCGATCAGGCCAACATCGATAGCGCCGAAGCGCGTGTTGCGTTTCGGCCCGCATCATGGCTCACGGCGCGGCTGTCTTATGTCTACACGGATGCGCAAGACGCCAGTACGGGCACAAGGCTCTTGAGGCGGCCGCAAGACGTTTGGAATGCGTCCCTCGATTTCGAGGAGGGCGCGATCTCTGGCCAAGTGGGCTGGCGCCGCGTGGGCGAGCGCTCCGATCAAATCTATGGTGACAACGGCTTTTACGCCGGTGTGGGGATCACGCCCGCTTACAATGTGTTTCGCGCATCCGCTGCCTGGAACTTCGCCACCGGCGCGCAAATCTATCTCGCTGCCGACAATCTAACCGACGAGGCATACGAGCCGGTCGACGGTTTTGCTGGCGCGCCGCGCAACGTCACTATCGGCATTCGCCTGCGCCCGGGAAACTGATGTGATTGAGGGCGGCGCGGTTTGCGCCGCCCTCAATTGGCGTTCAGATCAAGATCGTCACCAGAAACCTGACGCGAGGCGTCGAGACACAGCGATCGCAAGCTTCCGTTCTCAATCCCACTTGGGACTGCGTTCTGAGCGAACCATTGGCGGCCAAGCGTCACAGTGCCGGTTAGGGGCACGCCAGGCGGCGCCCAGGTCGCATCCACACGTTGGCGAGCAGCTTCCGTTCGCGCCCATGTCGGCCAATTGTCCGCGACGTGCCGAAAAGTCACGCGCATGCTGCCGCATGGGTATTGGCCAAATTGGGTGTCGGTTACTTCGGCAACGCGGCGTTGCGAGTTCGGGCAAAACTGCGGACGCGCGCCGCCGTAGGGCGAACCTCGCAAGAACGCGACGCCTTCGGCTGAGAGATTGTACTCGACAACCCCAGGGCCGATCTCGGGTTGCTCCCGCGGAATTAAGAATCCAAGATCAACGAATTCCTGCATGCGCGATTGGCTGGCTGAAGTGACATCGGCGCCCCAATCACGCGTCATCAAATCATAGCGCGCGTAATAGACATTGCGGCGGTCGCTGGCGTCGAGCCAAAGCCCGGGCCAAGGATAACAGAGCGGCGCTGCCGACACGATGTTCTGGACCGCGGCCAACACCTCCGCTCGATCCACAGTGCTCTCAACACGTTCGATAACGCTCTGTGCGGCGCCACTGCGTATCTCATGCGGCACGCGCATAAATTCATCACGCGTCGGTACATCGCCCATGCCGACGCAAGCGCCGAGCAACAGAGCAAGAGAACCTAGGGCGATCCCGCGGATCGCGATTGACATCGACATCGGCGCCTCCCCGTCAAGGCTAACGCTCGGCGCTAGTATTAGCCGCTCACGCGCGGACGCAAACCCACGCGCCCCTGAGGCTTTCGCTTTCCCGGAGAAAAGCGCAGTGGAGGGGGCGCGGGAGGCGTCGGCGTCTATCTTCTCGGCGCCTGCCTCTTGGTCTCTCGGGGCGAATTGGAGCGGGTAGAGGGAATCGAACCCTCGTCTTCAGCTTGGAAGGCTGCGGCTCTACCATTGAGCTATACCCGCAACCGCTCAGTTCATTTGCCTAGCGTGAGCCATCCTGGGCTCACGCACTCCTACGCCAAGGCTTCGGAGGACATCCTTCCCTCGCTCACGCGAGCAAAGGATGGTGGAAGGGGCTGGATTCGAACCAGCGTACGCTCGCGCGGGCAGATTTACAGTCTGCTGCCATTAACCACTCGGCCACCCTTCCGGCCATGCTTCCGCGAAGGCCAAAGCACCTGTAAGCCAGGGCCCTGATTTCACGGAGCGCGTCCTATACCTAAGCCCCCTCCCCCACTCAAGTCGGACCGTGCGCGACCGATAAACCCGCTTCCTCGCCGTGAGTTCGAGGCTGAGGCGGGCGGGCCGTCCTGGATTTGGGGCGTGCATGCTTCGCTTGCCGCACTCGCTAACTCGGCTCGGCGAATCGAACGCGTGGTCGCGACCCGCAACGCCGCATCACGCCTGCCCGACGGCATCGAGCCGCAAATTCTCGAACCGGACGCGATCGACGGGATGCTGCCGCCCGGCGCGGTGCACCAAGGTTTGGCCGTGCGCGCCTTTCCGATTGAGCCACAGGAATTGGACGCGATCTGCACGCCGCCAGACGGGCGCAGCGTGCTGGTTCTCGATGGCGTGACGGATCCGCAGAACGTTGGCGCCGCGTTCCGCTCAGCCGTCGCGTTCGGCGCACGCGCGGTGATCCTCCAAGATCGGAAGTCACCGCCGCTGACAGGCGTGCTGGCGAAAGCCGCCGCCGGCGCGATTGAAACCGTGCCGCATGCGCGTGTCGTGAACCTCGGTCGCGCGATCGAGTCGCTGCGCTCGCACGGCTACGTCACCATCGCGCTCGAAGGTGAAGCTGAACTGGAACTCGCCGACGCGCTTGAAGACAAGCGTCCCGCCGTGATTGTCGTTGGCGCCGAGGGAAAAGGACTACGACCCGCAGTAGCCGACGCCTGCGAAAAGCGCGCACGCATCCCCATAGCACCCGCACTCGAGAGTTTGAACGTCTCAGTGGCCGCCGCGATTGCGCTCTACGAGGCTCAGCGTTCGCGCTAGTGCGCGGCGCTTGATTTTCTGAACAGCAGGCTCTTCAGCAGGAAGAAGATGCCGATGATGATGAGATAGCCGAGGAAGAGCACGAGGACTTGAGTCCAAAACGCTTCTTCCATGAGTGGCGGCAAGGTCACTTCGCCGCCGCCGCCGGCCAACACCGGCGCCAGACGCTCAATGGCGATGTGAATGATAGTCGCCACCAGGCCGACCGGGATCCATTGGCGCCACGAGCCCATGAACAAGACTGCGGCGAGCGCAATCAGGAGACCCTTCGGGTTGTTGATGTTCGCGAAACCTTCGCGAAGGTAGGCCACTGCCTGATCGACGTATTCCATTCGCCCCTCCGCGATGTCCCGATTACCGTGTCCCGACGGTTCCCGGCCGCAATTGTTAGGCGCCCAGGGAGGTTCCGTCTAGCGCTTTGGAGTCACTCTCATGCCGGCAATTCGAGGCTCATGAGCACGTCATCGACGTAAGCGCCGTCAATCTGAATACCGCCGGGAATGTGCCCGGTCTGACGGAAGCCCATACGTTCGTAGAGTCCGCGCGCGTGCGGGTTCACACCGTTGACCCAGAGCGCGATGCGGCGCGCCCCTTTGCTCTGTGCGCTTTCGATTGCCGCGCGGATGAGTTTTCCACTCGCGCCTTTACCGCGCGCGTCCGGGTGAACATAGACGGCGTGAATCCAAAACGTGTGCGCGAGCGAGGGATAAGGCAGCGCATCAATAGTGAGTTTGCCAACCAAGCGATCGCCGTCGAACGCGCCCCATCCCTCACCGCGCGCGAGCATCTGCGTGACGTCATCGTCGGGACGCGCCGCATCGGTAGCCGCGACATCGACAAAACCGTTCGGCGATTCAACTATCCCGAAACGGTGGAGCTCTCTGTAGGCGGTGAGATCGCCCACCTGGAGTTGGCGGATGATCACGCGCCGCCACCACCGAAGCGCTCGGCAAGCTCAGCGACGTGCTCGTCCTCGATCTTCTTGAAGAGCACGTCTGGCGGCGAGAACTTCAGTCCGCGCGGCAGAGCGTCCCACACACTGCGATCCTCGGGCTTCGGCCACATGCGGTTCTTCACCGGCACGCCGATCGCGTCCAGCACGACCTTCGCAGCATCGGGAATGAAGGGCTGCGCGAGAATTGCGAACAACGCGCAAGCATTCAGCCCAGTGCGCACGCTGACAGCTGCCGCATCGCGATCGGTCTTCAAGGCGGTCCATGGCGCTGCGACTTGGAGATACTCGTTACCGGCGACCCAAATCGCACGGAGCTCCGCCGCAGCTTTGCGATACTCCATCTGATCGTGGAACTGCGTCAGCGCCGCCAAGCGCTCGGCAAATTCGTTCGCGAGCTTTTCTTCGTAGGGGCCGGGCGCCCCGCCATCGGGCACTTCGCTATCGAACTTCGAAGCCGCAAATCGCGTGATGCGATTGATGAAGTTGCCAAACACGTTGGCAAGGTCGGCATTGATGGTTTGCTGGAATTGCTCAAGCGTGAACGCCGCATCAGAGCTTTCCGGCGCGTTGGCCATCAAATACCAGCGCCAATAGTCGCTCGGCAAAATCGCGAGCGCTTGGTCCATGAATATCCCGCGCTTTTCACTGGTGCTAAATTTGCCGCCATACCAAGTGACCCAGTTGAAGGCTTTCAAGCGATCAACAAGCTTCCACGGCTCCTGACTTCCCATGATCGTCACGGGGAAGCTTACGGTGTGGAAAGCGACGTTATCCTTGCCCATCACTTGAATGTAGGTGACGTCATCGGCGCCCTTATCGGTGCGCCACCAGCGCTCCCAATTGCCGCCAGTGGCGTCGGCCCACTCGACGCTCGCTCCGATGTACTCGATCGGCGCATCGAACCAGACGTAGAACACCTTGTTCTCGAAGCCCGGACGCGGCTTAGCGTCCTGGGTGACTTTAATCCCCCAAGAGAGGTCGCGGGTGATCGAGCGATCGATCAGCCCTTCATCGAGCCATTTGTAGGCAATCGAACGAGCAAGCGTCGGCCATTCGGTGGACTTGTCGACCCATGCACGGATCTCATCCTGCATCTTCGGCTGTTTGAGAAAGAGGTGTGCGGTGTCGCGTGGCTCGACATTCGTCGAACCAGAAATCTTGGAACGCGGATTGATGAGATCGACTGGGTCCAGCAGCGTGCCGCAATTGTCGCACTGATCGCCGCGCGCACGTTCAAAGCCGCAATGCGGGCACGTGCCTTCAACATAGCGATCCGGCAAAAAGCGCTTGTCATCGATTGAATAGATTTGCTTCGAAACGCGCTCTTCGATCAGCCCGTTCTTTTCGAGCACTTCGCAGAAATGCTGCGTGAGCTTGTGGTTCGGCGCATTGGAAGAGCGGCCGAAATGGTCGAACGACAGCTTGAAGCCGTCGCACGCGTCTTTCTGGATTTTGTATTGCTCGGCGCAATACGCCGCGACGTCCTGCCCGGCTTCGGCCGCAGCTAGTTCGGCCGGCGTGCCATGCTCATCAGTCGCGCAAATGAAGAGAACTTCGTGCCCCTGCAGACGGCGAAAGCGCGCGTGAATATCCGCAGGCAGCATCGAGCCCGCCAGATTGCCGAGATGCTTGATGCCGTTGATGTAGGGGAGTGCGGACGTGATCAGGTAGCGGGCCATTATGGCCCGCTACCTAAGACGCTTCCTTGGCGCCAGCAAGGCGCGCTTAGGCTACACCCTTCAGACGATTGTAGGCGTCGCGCATAAGTCCGCCATAGCGCTCGACTTGGCCCGAGCCGTTGTAACCTCGCGCGAAACCTTCCCAGTCCTTGCGAACCAGTTCGTCGGCCAAGTTGTTGGCGCGCACGAACGCGGTGAAGGCTTTCAGCTGCTGGGCCTGCGTTTTGGCCATGTCGGTTACGAACGACTTGGGATCGGCAAAACCGCACGCGGCGTGGTTGAAACCCATGATCTGGAAGAGACCATAGCTGGCCGACGCCACCGCATTTTGCGGATCAAGCGCGTAGGCAGCTTTCAGCTGGTTCCAGCGATCGTCCTGCGAGCGCGGATACTTCGAGGCATCCCAAGTTGGATACGAAATCGTCGGGTGGCTCGCGTCGTACATGCGATTGGTGCGGCGCGAGAAAATGTGCGGCTCGAACAGAATGATCGGGCGCCCGTCGGCGCCGTAAGCGCCCAAACGGCCGCTTTCGACTTCCACCACGGCCTGCACGGCTTCCACCTCGCAACCGAGCGCGGCGGCTGCGGCCTCGTAGTCAGCGCGCGTGAGGGCAGCGTTGTTCTGAGCCTTCAGCGATGTGATGTAGCCATCGTCGCTCGTGGGCGGCAGCGCGGCGTAAGCGGCGGCGAGCGCGGCAGCGTAACTCGCTGCGTTTGGTCCGCCCTCGTATTCACCGGCGAATGTCGCCCAATCACGGCGTTGCAGCTCGTCGGCGAGCCCTGCGCGGCTGACATAAGCTTCGAACGCAGCGAGCTGGCGCGCTTCCGACTTGGACATGTCATCGACGAACGCAAACACGCTCGCATAGCCAGCCGTCGCGAAATAGCGGCCCGGAAGCTGGAAAACGCCCCAGCTCGTGGCGCCAAGCGCAGCGGCAGGATCAAGCGCATACGCCTCAGCCACCTTGGCCCAACGCGCGGCTTGATTGCCCCCGACTGGCGCGCGGCTGGAACTGCTTGAGACGCCTGGATTGGAGGCGTCGAAACGATGACCCGTCAGCTCGCTAAACGCGAACGGCTCATAGGAAATCAGGATCTTTCCGCCTGAAAAGCCCGGGCCTGCACTTTCGACGCGCAGGATCGCTTTCACGACGTTCGCATCCGCGCCAAAGCGCTGTGCGAGGCCGCCGATCTCAGCATCAGAAACGCGCGCTGCATCTTGAGCGCGCAACGCATCAAGCGTGAAGCCTGCTGGTGGACCTGTGACAGGCGGCGGCTCCGGAGGCGGAGGTGGCGGCGCCGGAGGTGGCTCTGGTGGCGGTGCGGGCGGAGCGACTGGCGGCGGCGCCGGTGGCGTCACCGGCGGCGGCGCTGGCGGCGTGACAGGTGGTGGTGGAGCCACCGGCGGGGGCGCGGGCGGCGTCACTGGAGGCGGCGCTGGCGGCGTGCGCGGCGGTGAACGCGGCGGAGGTGGTGGCGGCGGAGATGTGGGACGCGTGCTGCCGCGAGTGCCGAAAACGGCGCGGAAAACTGAGTCCCAGAAGCTCATGCTCATCCCCGATTTTTACAGCCCAACACCACGCCGTTTTCGGCGTCGCCCCGCTTAGGCAGCCGCCCGCATTAGCCATTTCTATGGCGAGGGGCAAACCACAACTCGGCGAAAGGCCGCTTTCGCAACCGCTCACAAAGTGGCAGAAGCCCGCTCCGCAAGCCGCGTTAGCTCAGCTGGTAGAGCACCTGATTTGTAATCAGGGGGTCAGGGGTTCGAGTCCCTTACGCGGCACCGTTGTTTTTATGAAGCTTTATTCGTTTTCACCCACCCGCCTTGGTTTGGCATCACTGTGGCGGGGTACAATACGGGTACAGTCGCGAGCGAAACAACCGTCAACGCCACGGCCCCGACGCACGGCAGGTTTCGCGCGAGGCAACGCGGTTGACTCTGACACCAAGGCCGCGTGACGCCGCTAAATAGCCGTCATCGCTCTCGCCGCGGCCATTCAAATTGCGACGTGTCAAAATTCATCCGTTGAGCGCCGGCTTGAAAAAAATTCGCCTCGACAATCACGCGAGAGGAACGCCTAAGATTGGCGATGAACCGGGCATCGTTTTGAATGAATATTGCATCTGACGAATTGTCAGATGGCTCGAGCGCTGAATAGGCCGACGCTTCACCCTCATCAAAGCGCACTCGCACGGTGCAAGCGCGGTATGACGTACACAAGAACTGGCCGCCACGCTCCAGGCGCACAATGACGTCTTGGCCCCAACGGGGATGCTGACGCACACACAATGTCACCCTTTGGGCTGGATATGGAAATTCAAGCTGAATGATATTGGTGGACATCGTACACGCGTGCGAAATGCGCTGATCTGACATTTCGTCAACATCGGAGGTGTAAACCCAGGGCGACGGAGGCGGCGGAGGTGGAGTTCCCTCGCTCGCAATGAGCACGAAGGACGGCCTATCCGGACCCTGGCAGAGACGAAGACCGGCACGAGAGAGTTGGTCGACCGCGTCCTCTGTCGAACCCTCACGGCGTAGCGTCGCAAGACTTGGACGTTCAGCACTGATCGCGTTCGCGGTCACGCCAAACTCGCGATCGTCGGAGGATGTTGCCACGACTTCGCCCGCGCCATAGCCCGTTGAGTTGATGCACCGCAGTGTCAGCGGCGACACGCTATAAGCCCATGGATAAAAATCCGCGCGTTGCGGGACAAGCGCCTGTGTCGTAGGCGCTTGCGCCACCACGCTTTCGCCTCGGCCAGCACGAGCCGCTTGCCCGTGAGGCGTTTGCGAGGCCGCAATGACGGGAATGATGATCGCCAAAACAAGCGTCCCCACGCCCGAATACATCAGCCCGGCCGAACGTATCTTGCCGACACGCATCCACGATTGGGGTCGATGGAAAAGAAAAAGACCCAAACTCAGTGAAGCGACCGCAAAGACAATGACCGAACGCAGCCAAGGCGCGCCCAAGAGCACTGCAACGACTGACGCTGCAATGATCAACAGAAGTGGTGAGAACACCCATGCCGCAATTTCGATATTCCGGCGATCGGGACCGGCATCTTTCTGTGGCTGACCTTCAGGCTCAGGCTGCTCTTGGCTCATGCGTCCTCCCCTTGCACTCAACCTCGTGCGCGCAAACCCATCGCGAGCTCTGCCCAGCACTTCGGTGGATTTCGGTGGGCCAGTCTCATGTGTGCCAGAGAGGTGCCGATCAGCGTCTCCTGGCGAACAAATTATCCGCCGCTCGCACAACGTTCATCCCCTCAGGCACTCGCGACGCAAGAGACTCATTAACGCCCCAACCCGCAAAATCTGAACAAGCATGTTCCATCACACCATCCAACGCAGACCCTGGGATGACGAACTCAAAATCAGTAGAGCCCACATCGTTGAGCACTTGCCCGCCGACGTCGTAGAAGTTGCCTGCCAAGGTACGATGCGTTTGCGCGCGACAATTAAACTCGTGGAGCGCAACAGCATACTTCACGCTCGCTTGCGGCGTTGCGTAAACCATTGTGACCCAACCACGAACGTTGTCGTGTGATGACCAGACGATGTCCGTTTGGTCTGCGAAGAATGCCGCGGTGTCTGTGAGCGCTAGTAGCCACGGCCCTGCGCTTGCAGGTGTCACTGTGCGAGGCGTCGGTCGTGGCGTTGACTGCCTAGGCGTGGATGATGCCTGTGGTTGGGGGGCAGGAATTGGGGCCGCTCGAACCGTCTCCGCAGGCGGCTGTTCTGGATCAATGGCAAGCGCCGGCGACGTTGCCACGGCACACACGCAAAACACCGCCAAGATCAGCCGGTACATCTTTCCATCTCCCAAGTTGTGTTGCTTGAAAGGTTCTCGATCTTCAGACGATCACCCGACAATGAGTATCGGTATGTCGACGGGTGCTCTTCTTCCGGAAATACAGTTTGAGTCGTCACAGCGCCGTCCACTGCCGAGATAAACCGTTCAAACTGCGCGCGTTCGCCTGCCGCCCCCCAAACTGCAGATCCGCTTAAATCGAGCGAAATGCGCTCCGAGCAGCGTTGATCAGGTAGACGCCAAGTCCCGCCCATCGCCAGAAACATCGTCACAGCGTCATGGGCAATGCTGCGGCGCGCGAGCCAAGCTTGATTCAGGGTGGCACCGCATGTCTCAGGGATTCCTGCGAGCAGTGGCTCCAAAGATTGCAAACTTCGACTCTCAATTGCCGCAGTGAGCGGCGCGCCGTCATATTCACAAGATTGCGCATTCACAGAGCCGGCCTGGGCCGAACAAACCACGTCTGACACAGCGGGCTGCACACCATACGACTCAAGAAATGAAGCAATCTCCGTCACAGCCGACGCGACGAAAGCGTTCGACGTTTCGCCGGGATCGGCTCTCAGAGTATTGATCCCAACGATTTCACCACACGCGTTGAACAGTGGGCCGCCCGAGTTTCCTGGGTTCACCGTCGCTGTATGCAAGATCAATTCTATCGGTCCGAAAGCTCCGACTGGTCCCAAATCGACGGCTGTAACTTGCCCACTCGTCGCGGACACGGACTCCCTAACTCGCCCAAATATCTCATCAGCCGCTGCGGGAAATCCCAGGGCAGTCACACTTTCGAGTTGGCGCGGCGGTGATAGCGCTAACGTCGCCGGCGTCGATGTGATCCCCCGAACGTAGAGCAGCGCCAAGTCCAACCTCGCATCGACCGCAATGACCGCGTTCATTGAGCGAGGAAAGCCCGCAGAGTTGTCCAAGACAAAAACTGCGCCGTCGTCGCTATCGAAGAACGGCGCGACGACATGATAATTTGTCAGAACCATATTCGGCGCAACCGCAACGCCTGATCCCGATGACACGCCGGCCCGGCGCCCTGCTCCATTGGTGACAACTACTCGCAAAGTCGAGGCTGCCGCGGCTGGAAGAGAGAACGCTCGCTCTTGCTGGGTGCCTGAACTGTTCTGCGCCACGGGCGAGCACGACGCAGCAAAAAACAGGAGAAGAACAACAATAAATCGCATCAGAGCCCCCTCATCGCATGCCGAGACTAGTCTCGCGAAAAGCCCAACGCCAGGAAAGAGTGGACGCAAGACTTGTGAGGGGGATCGCCAGACGTTCGCGGCCGTAGAACCTGACGTCTATTGCAGAATTCTGCCGCCCACGTAACACGGGGCAAGTCCGCAGGATTCCAAAATCACTCTGACTTGGTATGCGCCGCTCACCGACGGCGTATATCGCACACGGGGGAAGTCTGCGTTGCGCGCATCGCGGGCGACGACATGGCGTGTGGCATCAAGAACCTCTAATATCAAACCCTTGCAATCATCGTCGCAAGCACCAATGGCGTAGTAGGTAACTCCTTGTTGCATGGAGACGTCGATCGTAACTTCACCCCCAGGCTGCAACGCCGCAACATGGTCCTGTCCTCCCGGAGCGACGGTGCGCCCACGAGGGAGTTGATTGTTTGTTATATCAAGATATCCGCTCACCCTCGCCGTTAGCTCCCTATGTAGTGCAGAGCCGATGCGCGACGCTTGTGGTGCGTTGCCTTGCTGGAGTGTCGTTGGCGATTGCTGAAACAGATAAGTGTCAGACCAGCTGACCAAGTCACTAACACCTTGAAGGCGCGCTGCGGCCAAGCGCGTAGGCCATTCACGAAAGTCCGAACATCCGGCTTCTGTGAGGTGGTAGAAGATCGTCCCCGGCACTGGCACCGAAAAGCCCTCCGTACCATTCTCACTGACCAGACTCTCACCCATTGCCGAATACGTGCTGATTTGTGCCAAACGAGCCGATCGCCCGCGACATTCGAATTCCATAAGCACTTGGGAGTAGCGGTCACCCGCACTGGCGATGTCGCGGTTCACCCACACCGTCCACATCCTGGTAAGTTCGCGGTCCCGACGAACCGTCGTTTGATCTGCAAAAACCGCAATCGCGTCATTGCCCGTGACTTGCCAGTATCCGTCAACCGGCGGCGTAACTATCTCTTCGCGAGTCACCGGCCTCTCGGCCGGCTGACGCCTCGTTGCAGCCGGTTCAGCAGTTGCCCTGACGCGCTCTTCAGCCTGTTCGCTCCGTGCAGCAGTCGGATCGATCGCATATGACACCGGCACGACCCACATAGTCGCGAGAAGACAAGCTACCGCCGCCATTGTCATCGTAGGCCGCATTTCCCCGCCTCCTGACGCCGTGCAATTGACGAGCATCTATCTCCCTGTCCGCGCAACCTAGCAACGATGCAAGCGACTTGCGGTGTGCGAAAGATCACAATTCGCTGGCTGCTGCGGAAAAGCTTTGTGGAGCCTATACAACCTACGAAGTGGCGCATGGAAAAACGCGCTTGAACGCCGTGATTCAGCCACCGCCTACCCGTCCGCAATATTTCACGATCGACTTGCTCACTCCATTCCCGCCGCTCGCCCTGCTGCATCCGCCAAGGACCTGACCTCGCCGCAAATGATCACTGTCTTTCTAGTGCCGCTCTTAACTCGCGGAGATATCCGGAAGTGCAGCCCGATAAGGAAGTTTCTTATTTATTGCGCTCAGCAAAGGGGGACCGCGAAAACGGAGATTGGGATCCGCCTCTTGAAGACGCATGCCCCACTTGGGCCGGCCGCCTACAAGCTTGATCACGCGCGGGACAATCTCCGTGACTACGGGCTGACATACATCATGCTGTAATCCCAACCCGGCGATTTCGGTTACAATGGCAGCGCGTCGCTGTTGATTATCAAAGTCCAAAAACAAGATTGGAACTGCGTACCCGATTGCGGCGACGCGGAGCTCCCACATCACCCATTCGGAACGGGTTATCCCCGGTCTGCTGGCGACAATCACAATGTCCGCCGTGAATATCCTCGCCGCCACCTCGGCTTGAACATTGAGGTCGGGCACATCACCACCACGAGGCCCAGCAATCTGCTGCCGCTCGTTCAGAGAGACATCATCGATGCAGTGACCTTGGCTGCGAAGCTTAGCTAGAACCTGCTCGTATAGCTCGCGGTCTTGCCCCCAGCGATGGCTCATGAATATGCGAATGTAACGCTCTTCTGACCCTGGCTTCCAATACGCGAATTGCGGGTCCACGCCTTTGTCCGCCATCACCACCTCCATTAACCCTTTTTTGAAGTGGTCGCGCCGCGTAGGCACTCGGTCAAGAAAAAACGCTGAGCGGCAAGTTAGCCCAAGACCAGCCGCTCGGTTGCGATGCAGCGAAGCGGCGCGAGTTCGCCGAAGGCGGACATTAGTGCACGGCAGAACAGGGATTGCGCGCCTCGTTTTGTAGGATGGGAAAACGCTGCAAATCCTCCACCGTGTACTCAGTCATGCCAAGAGCGCGCAAAGTGGCGCAGGCCATACGGACCCGCGTCGGCGCATCCTCCCACACGATTGGATGAAGAGCGAAAGACAGAGCGGCCCCATTCGACATTCCCGCCATTAGGCGATCCCCCGAGATTGCGAGGGAGACCGGCCTCGGCGGATATATGCCGGCTGGCGGCAGCCCAAACACTTGAAGTCGACGACCGCTCGCCAAATCCCACAACACGATTTTCCAGGTGCGGCCTTCAGTAGGTGTCCATGAGTCCCAAGAATGGTCTGCCGTCGCGGCCAATCGTCCGTCCCTTGAGAGCGCGACCGCACCTATTTCCGCACCGGGTGCAAGAAGGTGCAGCCGATTGCGTGAGCGAAGATCCCACAGTTGAGCGCCGGCGTCCGTGCCAGCGAGCAGAAGATTACGCTCAGGCTGGAACGCCATCGAACGCACGTAGGTTTCGCTGTTGAGCAATTGTTCTAGCCGGCCTGTGACCGGACGCCACGATCGCACAAACTGCGAGCCGATGAGAACATCATCTCCCGCGAATGCGAGCGTAGTGACCTGGTCTGGGACTTGTACGGAATTCAGTTGCCGTCCGTCTGCGGCGTCCCTCAGAACGATCGTGCGCTCCCCGGATAACGTCACTATCCTGCGACCGTCAGCGGAAAAGGCAGCGAGGGTCGTTCCTTCGAGGGCATAGGCAAGCGCGCCGGTTTCGGCGTTTTGCACCCTGGAGCCCTCAGCGCTTCTAACCCACAAGCGAGCGCCATCGCCGGAGAAAACAGCGCTTCCATAATTGCGGCCGTTATCACTGCTCCAACCGTAGTCAATGCGTCGTGCGCGCGGATCAATAACGTCGGGCGCTCTGGGCTCAAGGTTCAACAGAAGCAAACCTTGACTTCCATGCGCGAGCGCATGGCGTCCATTGTGAGACACCACGAGTGGCCAGGCGCTTACGGCGGCGACGCTGAACTCTTCACTCGCACCCGACTGGGGCGTCCACAGCGCGACCCTGCCGCTGCTAAAAAGGCCGAGCAAAACACGCCCGTCGCCTAAAAAGTGCGCGTCTTCGACTTCCGCGGTGAAGGTGCGCGGCGTAGAATTGCGGTCCCCTAGAAACACTCTTCTTCGTTCAATGCTGGCGACAAGCACTCGCTCGCCACCAGAAGACAGCGCCAAGGCATTGGTGGAGTAAGTCGCTATCGTGTCTGTGATCTGGCCCGTATCGACATTTCGTAGAGTCGCTTCTTGCGGTGTCGACATCAAAATCTGGCTGCCGTCGCCGGAGAGTTCGCCTCCGGTCCAAACTGCACCGGGAAAGGATCTCACCAACACCGAGGTTTGAATATCCCAGACCTCCATCGAGTCATCGCCAAATGTGAGAGCGCGGCGGCCGTCGGCAGAAACAGTCACTGAATGGGTATAGGTGGTCGACAACACGCCGAGTTGTCGCCGCGCCTCGACGTCCCACAAACGCACGCCCGTCCGCGACGCGACCAAAATGCGCCAGCCCGGCCCCGGCACGGTGGCGACATCGAAAGCCTCTCCCAAAGCGAGGCGGCCCAGTTCGCGGCCCTCGATCGTGAAAATACGCGCTTCGTCACTGGCGCTGTCGCCGTTGCCCTCCGGGTAGGTGAGAATTTTTGTATCATCTGGCGAGAACACTGCCTCGATGCCGTCGCCTTGCGAATAGTCCGGAAAGAGCCGCACGAAGCGATTCTGGGTCATGGCCAGCGCCAGCGCCGAGCTGGCCGCCGGATAGCCGGCGCCGGAAAAATCGAGCGTCGCGATCTGGTTGCGCGCGCCAGCGGGATCCCCGCCCAACGCCATCAACATGGCTTCGGCATATTTTGCTTGGCCCATGCGTGCTTCAGCTTCGCCGGCGAACACAGCGGCGCGGTTCCGGCCGGCTTCACGCGAAGCGGTCACCGCCATTGCGGACAGGCCGACCGCGAGAACGATCAGCGCAAAGGCGACGCCGCCGCCGATCAGCGTCGCTATCCGCGCGGTCTTCAGGGCGCGCTCACGTTCGGCAATGTTGGCGGCAGTCTCGGCCTTGCGACGCGTCTCAGCTTCTTGCGATGCGACAATATACTCACGCACGAGCGGCGACACCGTTGCGTTTTTTGGAGCGCTTGCAAGCCAAGCTTCCGCTTCCTCAAGTGCGCTCGCACGCAGCAAGTGATCTTCAGGCCGCCGTGCGGCGCCAGTTTGCGCGCGCCATTCGTCGGCGCGCTCAGCATAGGCCGTTTGACGGCGCAACCAGCCAAGATTGACGCGCAGCGCGCGATCGAGTTTTTGGACGCCGTCATAAAAGCCCGAACCCGGCACGTTCGGGTGCCTAAAGAAATGGATGTAGTTGAGTTCGCCCAATTGCGGCGGCGGCGCGACCCCAGCGGGATCGTGCGGCACGACGGGGATGATGCGCTTGCCGAGCAGCGCGGCCTCTTCCACTTCCCAGGCGCAGATGGGAGAGCCGGCCGATTTCTCCGACAGCACGAACACGACGGTGTCACACGAGGCGATTAGCGTACCGAGGCGATCTTTCCATTTCTCGGCGGCGTCGATGTCATGGCGATCGACGAGGGCCTCGAAGCCCTTGTCTTCCAGCGCGAGCACGAGTTGGTCGGCGAAATCGAGGTCGGTGCGCGAATATGATACGAACACCTTGAGGCGTTCGCTCGGGTTCGTGGCGGCTTCGGTCTCGACCATGGCGTCCCCCCGGACGCCCCAAGCCTACCATCCCGCTTCATCGTGTCGAGTGACAGCAATGGGCCATCGTAGGCCGTAGCGACGATTTCCGCGACCGACCAACTCGCTCAATTCCTGCCGGCTGCGCCCTGCTCGCGTGGACGGCTCACATTCGCCGAAATGCGTCACTCGTGGATTCAAAACGCCAAGTCGGCGTTCGTCACACTTTCTCTGTCACCTTCGGGGTCGAGACATGGCGCGCCTTGGACGGAACTTGGGCTTGGGCAGGAGTCGGAAGCGCGTCTGACACGAGGCGAAGTCGACGCCGACATCCAGTAACGCGCCAGAACGACCGCAAGGACATGCAATTCCGTTCACCCCGGATATTGACTAATTCACCCTATGGCATATTATGCCATCGGAGATTCTACCATGTCCACGCGCAACGTCGTACTCACAGAACGCCAGGACGAACTCATTGATACTCTGGTTGAGACTGGGCGGTATCAAAACGCAAGTGAAGTGATGCGCGAAGGGCTGCGCCTCATAGAACAGCGCGAAGCCGAAGACGCCGCGAAATTGGCTGCGCTGCGCGAGGCGGCGCGCATCGGTATGGCTGATTTTGACGCTGGCCGTTTCGCCACCTTCTCGGACTCCAGTGAAATGCGCAAACACTTGCGTTCGCGTGCCGCAAAGGTCATCGCCAAGACCAAGCGTGGCTAATGCGCGGAAAACGAATCGTCTCCTTGGCAGCGGCCGCACAAGCCGATCTCGACAATATTGCAGCCTGGACCACCGACAATTTTGGCCCCTCTCAGGCCGAGAGCTATATTGAGGCGATCGTTGATACGATTGATGAACTGACGGCGCAGAACTCCCCTTCGAGAAGTCTTGCGCGCGATGAGGTCGCAAAGGGCATGCGAACCCTGCATATGCGCAAGCGCGGCCGCCGCGGACGCCATTTCCTTCTGTACTCGGAGACCGAGGAAGAGGTGAAGATTCAGCGCGTCCTCCATGACGGTATGGAGCTTTCGCGCCACCTACCACGCGAAGATGTTTGATCGGGCAACAACGCTCCAATCGAGCCGTTGACGCCCTGCCCGTCAATCCGGCGCGCTCTCGCCGAGAGCGGCCATTAGGCCAACGCGGGAGGTGGACCAAAGCGGTTGGCTTCCGCTTTGCCCTTACGGGCGATCACAAAGATTGCAAACAGCATCCAAAGGCCGTTTCCGATCATCACAATCGGAAACAAGCCTGCCATGTCCAATCCGACCGAGTGCGCGGCGCGCGCCAGCGCATAGCCGAACACGCCGGACCCAAAATCCATCAGAGCGAACATCGGCGCTGCGAGAATAGCGAAGAGGACCAGTGGGATGAACGCGGACCATCCGAGGTCATGTACCCTTTGCGCGAAAAGTGCCGACAAGGGGATGAATCCAGCGCCGATCAGAATGAAGCCTATCGCGTTGATCGTCTCGAAGCTCGTCGAACTCGACAGCATTAGCGGCCCGAGCACGAGCATCCCAACTGCTCCGCTGATAAAGCACAGCGCGACGTAGCCGCCGAAAAACGTGCGCCGCCCGATCCGGCCTTTCCATGAAAAGAAATGCCGCCAGCCGGGAAGCCAAGCCCCAAATCCGTTCAAGTTCACCCCCGAGGTCGCACTGCTCTGGCTGACCTAAATCTAATCAGGCTCTAGCGCACGTCCGCTTCCACTGCCCGCTCACCCAACAAATTACTCGAATGACCGCCGCGCTCAATTCGTGCCGTAGATTACATTCGACACGCTACGGCGTGATGTCGCCGACAACGGACGTTAGGCGGGCCGACCAAATCGCTGGTAATGATCGTCCAACTCCGCCTCAAGGTCGGCGTGCTCCGCAAATACTGCCGGGAGCAAACCTTGAGTCACCAGCATCGACGCTTCGGCGATTCTATCCCGCCATGCCTCGTATTCCGGCTCTGGACAGGTCGCCTTGAGCAATGGAACGAGGTTGTTGATTTCGGCTGCGCTGCGGAGCGCGGCCACAGCGATGGCCTTTGCCGTTGCTCGATCCATGGTCCTGTCCTGAATGCGAAATTGCAGTGTGTCGTTCGCCGCCGCCGAGCGCAACGTCCGCAAAGAGCCAACGTGGGTCGTCGAGCAAAATTCTGCGACCGGCTCACTCGCTCAATTGCTGCCGCTTGCGCCCCACCCACGTGAACGGCTTACGATCGCCGGGAGCGGTCATTGAACAGTTGTGCTAAGTCTCAAGACAATGAGCCGGAACGCAGCCATTTGGTTTTTGGGTTGGTCAGCCGCGCTGGTGGTAGTGGGCTTTGCCTCGTCCGCATTCGACGCAACCTGGATGATCTACCTGGTTGGTGCGGGTGCTTTCATCCATGCATTGGCACTCGCTTCGAGGCGGAAATGAACCCGGTGCACTGAATGTCCGGTTTGGGCCATCGTAGGCCGTAGCGACGATTTTCGCGACCGACCAACTCGCTCAATTCCTGCCGGCTGCGCCCTGCTCGCGTGGACGGCTCACATGCGCCGACAACAGCCATTCGCGGGTGCATCAATCTAGCTGGGAAGCGACCGATCCCCGGCGTGGTTCACAGTTTCTTCGACCTTACCGTACACAAACGGCTCGCATGCTCGCAGCCGTAGTGATTGGCAACAAAGATCGCACCCGGCGTTGCCCCCTCCTCTATCAGAGCTGTAATGTCTGCGCGCGGAGTTACAGGAGGTAGTTCAATGCATGTTGGCAAGTTTCTGGCTTTTGGCGCCATTGCGGTGGTCATCGGGGGGGCCGCGGTGGCACAGACCATACGGCCGCCGCAAGGCAACTTGACGGTCGCGCCTGCCAGCGCCGCGGACGTCGCCTTGCTGCAGACGCGATTGCAGCAATTAGAGTCTGCTCACAACCAAACCAGAACCGAATTGGCTCAGGCGCGATTAGAACTCACAGCAACACGCAATCGCCTTGCGGGCGTCAAGAACGCCATGCGCGAGTATATTCGCTGCGAGGGTTTAGTGAATTTTTATGAACGCCAATTCCCATCTGCTGAATACAACGGAGTCGTATGGGCGGGTGCCCCCGCTTGCGGCGTAAGCACGGGAGCAAGATCGCTCGACGCCCGCCACACCATTTTGCAGCGAGCCGAAACTTCATTGCAGGGCATTCAGGATTAGGCGCGATTGCCGCTCACGCTGCATCGCCCCTTAGAGCGTGAGAGATAGCTTTTTGAAAGCGAGAGCGGGCCCGGCGCCGGCCGGGCCCAACAGTTGCCCCCGAGCGTGTAGGCTCAGTTAGGACCGGCGCAGGTCATCCCGCCGATTTTCGCGAGTGGCGTACTCTCTCGATTGCAGTCAGTCGCTTGGCGCGCCTAGCAACGGCTCGGTTTCGCCGGAAGTTGCCGTTGGTTAGGTGCGCTACGTCAATTGCACGCTGCGGCGTCGAAGATTGGCATGAGCGCGTCGCGCGCTCGGCGCGACCAGCCTGGCCCGTCTGCCTCCGCCGGGCCAGCGTTGGTGGCCGCGATGATCGTCAGCGGTGTCCCGGTGCGTCGATACAATATGACGTTAGGGCCGTAGTCTTCGCTGCCACGTGTCCAAAGCAAACGCCCATCCGCCGAGTTCGACGAAAACCACCCAAAGCCCACGCCATCGCCATCAGACGCGGTGAGGTGTGGGCCATATAAGAGCGCCACGCTCTCGCGGCGCAGCACGCGTCCTTCATCCAGTGCGCGCGTCCATCGATGAAGATCACGCACGGAAGCACGCATCCCTGTGCCACCGCGAAACCCCCAATTGGGCTCCGCCATAGCGCCCACCGGCATGCTCAGCACCGGAGGCGAAAAACTCTCTCCCACGTCAGGCCAAAATCCCGCGTTCCGCATGCCCGCTGGCAAGAACACGTTTGCGCGCACGAAATCCTCGAAACGTTCACCGGAAACGATTTCAACGATCGCGGCGAGCAGCGTGTAATTGTCATTAGAATAGCGAAATGTCGCCCCCGGGGAAGAAGCGAGTTGCGTCCCCAGGATCGCGCGCACTGCTTCGTTGCGATCGACGATGCCGTCCGCAGTGTACACCTGCGTCAGCCCTGACTGATGCGTCAGCAACTGTTGGATTGTGATGGGGGCCTTGTCAGGCGGTGCATCGGGAAAATAGCGCGACACCGGATCGTTCAGGGTCATGCGACCCGCCTCCACAAGCTTTAGCACTGCGGTCGCGGTGAATTGCTTGCTGATTGAAGCGAGCCAGTAGCTGGGTTCGCGACCGTGCGAGTCGGACAGACCGTAGTCACCGGCGAACAAAATATCGTCGCCGCAAGCTACCAAAACCGAGCCCGTGAACCCTTGGCTTATGAGCGATTGCATCGCCGACGAGCTGCGCTCATCGCGCTGATCGGGATGCAGAGGCGTGGCGCAGGCTGCGACAAACAATAGAGCAACAATCACGCGCATTCTTCAGCCTCCCGCAAGCGCCTGAGCGCGGTTCGCAAGGAAACGTCCTCGGACGGAGTGGATGTAGGCGGCACTCTCAATCAGGGCCTACACGCAATCGATGGCGCAGTCGCGCGGTGCGACAGACCGCAACGTGCGCCCTAGACCAGGCCGCAGTCGAGGCGCACGGAGCGGCAGCGCCTGGCCACCGCCCGCTGTCGCGTACAAAATCGCGACCGGCTAGGTCGCTCAATTCCTGCCACCGGTAATGTTGCACGCGCTAAGGCCTGCTATCGCCGGAACTTGCCCTTCGCGAGTCAGCCGGTCTGCTCGACACTGTACCAATGCAGGGTAGAGTATCAGCATGGTTGCGCCCAACACTCTCGGCCTCGACGATGACCTGGATTCCGTCGAACTCCTGATAGCGATTGAGCGCGCCTTCAATATCAAGATTCCGGATCAAGACGCCGCCACCGCCAGCACGATGGGAGATTTACACGACATCGTGGCGTCCAAATTGGAAGACACCGGCGGAGAGAAGTGCAGGACTTCAATGGCGTTCTATCGAGTTCGCCGTGCCTTGAAGATGGTTCTCGGGGAAGTCGATATTCGCCCGGATACATCTCTGAGCGCTATTTGGGGTAGATCGCCCAAATTGCTGTGGGCGCAAGCACAACGCCACTGTGAACTTCGCCTCCCGCCGCTCTCACAAACGAATATCAGCGGATTCGGTGGGTTGCTGATCGCGGCTGCGATCTTTGGCGTGCCAATTTTGTTGATTGCGAAGATCACCGGCTGGCTGGTTCTCGCTCTCGTTGTGGGATTAACCGCTGCGGGCTTCGTCCTTACCCGGCTCGACCCGCTCGCGTTCGGACCGATAGCGACTGTTGGCGATCTTGCCCAACGGACAGCGAGTCAGAACTATGGCGTATTGGTCAGCCTTGGAGGTCGCTCCGATACAAAGGCGATTTGGGACGCACTCGTGGAAGTCGCCGGTGCCTTCTCCGAGAATCTCCCCGCTGAAAAGATCGAGCGGACCACTGTCATCCTCCAATCACAGTATGAAAAGGCACGAGCGCGCGCCTGAACGGCTTCGGCTGCAATGGGCCAGCGATACCCGGCTCGCCATTTCTTACGAAGGGCTGGGTCGATACAATCGTGTCGCCGGTAATGCTGCGGACGCTTCGGCTCAATCTCGCCGAGTGCGGACATTACTGGTGATCTGACTTCCTGCTCCGCCGTTCGACCTCTTCGAGGAGTCGGGTTTCGCGACTCACTCGAACCGCGACGATCAAATACGCAACTGGAACAGCCCAAATTAGCCACGGGAAATGTATCGCCTCGGCCACGAAACCCGTCACAACCATCACTGGGATGAAGGCCAACCAAACCGCGAATCCTCGGCCTATGCGCCTCAGGTAGCTCATGCGCCCAACATACAAGGAACTAGCGAATTCCGAAGTCCGCAATTGGGCTACGGCCAACCCGCCGATCAAATAAATTGAACGGCTGCTGCGCTCAATTCCTGCCGTAGATCACGATCGACGCGCTATGGCGCGTTGTCGCCGAAAGTGGTCGCTGGAAGATGGAAGCTGACTTTAGGCGAATGCGCTTCCGGCGATTCAGACCGATCGTCGCGCCCGCAATCCCCGCATTGTAGGCATCAATGCATTCACGCGCGTTAGCGCCCTTCCTTTCCGGCGAACGCAGACAGCGCCGCAAAGTTGGCGCTGCTAAAAAACCAACTTGCAACGCGCACCTCTCGCTTCGGCTTGAAGCGCATCACCAGCACTCGCGGCCTGCCCTTCGCACGCTCGATACGTGCCGACGTGAGGTCGGCACGTTCAAATCTGTGCACTCCTGACCAAAACCGGCGTTCCAAGACATCATCCACAATGTGGAAGGACGACCACACAATCACGCGATAAACCGCTGCGAGCGTCAACACGATCGCCAGCACCCAAAACAAAAACAGGGTTTTCGATGGTCGCTCGTACAGGCCCAACCCGCCAAACGGATTGGGCAAGACAAACATCAACGCAACGCCGGCCGCCATTGCGACGAAGCATAACGCCAGCATCCAGCTTCGCGGTTTGATATCAATTGCCGAAGCGGCCATGCGTCGTACTCCCGCCAAATCGGCTGGTCACTTTTCTTACGATTGGCTGGATCGCTCAAGACCTGCCGATCCGGACCCGCCGATCCCACCGGGGAAAATTCGCCGGAAGCAGCCATTCGTCAAAATAGCCACGGGCGGTAGTTCGCGTCGAATTCGGAGCTTAGAAAGACACTCGCAACGGCCACCGCAGTGCTAACAAAGTTCGCCGCCAGCCAAATTAGCCAACGCCGTGTGTCGAATTTCACTGCGAAGAACCGCTGCAGGGTGGCTCCCTCAATGAGCGTGGAAATGGTTGCGGCGAAAATCAGCGTGGCCGCCCAGCTCACCGGATTGAACGTTCCAACGTCGAACGCGCGATTTACGAGTTGCCCTGGACCAAACTCCCACACCAGACCGGAGAGCGGGATCAACACCGTGCCCAGGAGTGCGGACAATGCATTGACGATGAGCGCGCGCGTTCCTGCTTGGGACCATGAATGCTGGAAGTATGCTTTTAGCGCGGCGGCCTCGACAACAAGCCCAAGCATCAGCACCGGCACGCTGAGTAGCCGTGGTGCTGTCACCAGTGCAGGCCATATGACGTCCGCGTGCGCATCGACGGTTACGCCGAGCGCCACAAGCAATGCCAACGCGCCAATCGTGGAATTTCTGGTCTTCAACTCTCACCAAGGTCGAAGTTTAGTAGCATCGCCGCCGCTCGCCAATCCGTCCGCAATTGGCCAGCGGCGTCGCGGCCGCGACCGGCCTACTCTCTCGGCGGTCTCAATTGGTGAGCGCAACACGTACCTTAGTAGGCCTCCTGCCATCCAGAACTATAGCCCAATTTCAGAATGCCTGTTTCCGGGCCAGACCCGCGCCAACAGCGAATATTTCAGAACGGCTGACGCGCTCCAAACAAGCCGCTCGCGCCCTGCCCGTCAATTCGGCGTGCTCTCGCCGAAAAGCGACGCTGGATTGTGTTATCTTCGATACCCCGGCGGCTTAAGCTTCATAGGGCTGGGGTTCAGCGCGACCCACATCACGCCGAGTTCACATAAGCGGCGGGTATCACCGTCTCGGCGTTTCAGAGCGGTGACCAGTGCTTGTGTTTCGTCAAGCAGAGGCTTCGCGAGGGATATCCCTGAAGCCACGTGCTCCAAGAACGCGTCGGCCATCAGCTTATAGTCTCGATCCCAGTTGATCCCGCCGTTGCGATAAAGCTCATCATGTATACGCCCAGCGATGCGAACAACTTCGCCTTGCGCGGTGTCTGCATGCCCGCTGGATGGAACGAGCAATTCCCAGAGTTCTTGGTGACGATCTTCCCAATGCTCACTGCGCAATACGATGGGTGACAAGCCGTCGTGGACGACCCGACGAGCAACGGCCGGCACGTCGAAGATCGCGTACAATTTCTCTAGCGCGTCGCTCGTCGACTGAACTGAAGACGGATTAAAGCCACCTCGGTGAAATTCGAACTCTGCTCCAATTCGAGTGACATCCGATTTCATGGCCGTAGTCCGGCGCGCACCGGCGGCGATAAGCAGCTCAGCAAAGGCAGCCATGTTTTGGATTTGCGCATTGCTGCAACGCTGGAGCGCACATTCAAGCGGCGTTTGGCCATCACGGTTGAGTGCGTCCACGCGCGCGCCGTACTGCAGCAGCAAACGCGCGTTGGCGACGTTGCAGGACTCGGCCGCCGCGTGAAGCGGCGTCCCTCTCAAGTTTTCACCCAGATTCGGGTCCGCACCCAGCTCCAGCAGAACCTCAATGCGTCCTCTCCAGTGTCGGGAGCGCGAGTGTAGTGGCGTGTCTCCGTAGTTGTCTCCCGCAGCCAAGTCAGCGCCCTGCTGAACCAGCCAGCGGGCCAAGTCGTCAGGACATTGCGCAAACGCCAACGCCGTCTGCTTAAACACACCGCCACGCGCATTGATATCACAGCTGTCGAACGCAGCCCTCAGAGCAGGCATGTCGCCCTTTTCGAGTTGTGCTTCGAAATCCTTCGGCAGCGCTTGCTTTTTGCTTTGGCCACCCCGCCCCCTCATTCACCAGC